>CAZVCX010000032.1:0-3425 GCA_964626375.1 uncultured Dehalococcoidales bacterium
GGGAGATGATTCTCTTAAAGAAGACATTTCACGAGAGCTGAAAAGAGTCACCGCGCAGGTTGAGAGACAGGAAAAACAGCTACTCTTCAGTGGAGAGTATGATGCACGCAATGCCCTGCTCGCCCTGCACGCTGGAGCAGGCGGGACAGAGTCACAAGATTGGGCAGGCATGTTACTCAGGATGTATCTAAAATGGGCGGAACAGAGTGGTTACCAGGCTGAAGTAATGGACACCTCTCCAGGAGAAGAAGCTGGAATAAAAAGCGCTGTCGTAGAAATCAGGGGAGATTCCGCTTACGGTTATCTCAAAGGCGAACATGGCGTTCACCGGCTGGTCCGCCTTTCTCCATTTGACGCCGACCACGCGCGGCATACCTCTTTCTCTCTGGTGGAAGTTCTACCTGAAGCGGAGAGTTCCCTGGACGTGGAGATAAATCCCGATGATCTGAAGATAGACACCTTCAAATCCAGCGGCCCTGGCGGACAACACATGCAGAAATCAAGCAGTGCCGTCAGAATAACCCATCTGCCCACGGGTTTGATATCTACCTGTCAAGGAGAGCGTTCCCAACACCAGAATAAAGAAACTGCTCTGAAAATACTCTATACCCGCCTGCTCGCGTTGAAAATTCAGGAGCAAACTGCAGAGATGGCAAGAATCAAAGGCAAGCGCATCGATGCTGGATGGGGCAACCAGATTCGAAGTTATGTTCTCCACCCATATAAGATGGTGAAAGACCATCGTACTGGTTACGAAACTAGCAATGCCGAGGCCGTACTTGAGGGAGACCTGGATGGATTCCTCGATGCATTTCTGCAATTCAACGTTGGAGAGAAAGATGATTAAGAGGACTATTCTTCTGGTTATATTGCTCTGCCTGTTATTTAGCCCCTCTTTTGCCCAGGCAGACGAGGATATTTCTATACTCGATAGCAGGGTAGTGACAAACTTCCCTCACCAACTCATTTTCCACCTGGACGTCCAGAGCTCCAGCCCCATTATCGATGCCCGACTCCACTACCAGGTAGATAAAATGAACTACGCGCAGGTTACCAGCGAAAGCTGGCCCATTTTCACACCAGATGCAAGAGTAGAGACTAGTTGGACATGGGACATGAGAAGATCCAGTTTGCCTCCGGGAGCAGCGGTCACCTACTGGTGGACAGTGGAAAACGAAGAGGGCAACGAAGTCACCACACTCCCCAAAACGGTTCATTTTGCCGATGATCGCTATGAATGGCAAAGCCTGAAGAGCGATATTTACGATGGGCTAACGCTTTCCTGGTATCAAGGCAACGTATCCTTTGCCACAGAGTTGTTGGATACCTGCGAGACAGGTCTTGCCAGGTTGATGGAGGAGATGGACATTTCCATGGAAGAACCTGCCCAAATATACATTTACGCCTCGAGTGAAGACCTGCGGGAAGCCATGATTTTCCCCATGGAGTGGACGGGAGGCGTTGCCTATTCCGAATTTAGCACAGTCGCTATCGGCATCTCACAAAGTCAGCTTGACTGGGGCAAGAGAGCACTCGTTCATGAACTAACGCATCTACTTGTTCATCAGGAAACTTTCAGCCCCTATGGAAGATTGCCTACATGGCTTGATGAAGGTTTAGCTGTATACAACGAAGGAGATCTTGAAACCAGTCTTCGCTCCTGGCTAAATAAGGCCATCGCTGAAGATGCACTCCTCTCAGTGCAGAGCTTGTGCAGCCCCTTCTCTGCTGACCCCGAAAAAGCTTATGTATCATATGCAGAAAGCTATTACCTGGTAAAATACCTCATGGAGAACTATGGCGGAGAACGGATACAGGAGATGCTATTGCTTTTCAAGCAGGGCATCACCTGTAACGAGGCGCTGAGCGAAGTCTATGGCTTTGACATCGGGGAGCTAGACTCCCGCCTGAGGGATATGCTGAAAGAATCAACATTAGCATCGGCGGATTTACAATACTGTGCATAACGGAGAAAAGGATACTTCATTAATGCCTTCAGAAATGGCCTCTTTTATACCTGAAGTGTACAGCTTAAGCAGAGTGACATTCACAAAGTGTGGAGTAACTATACCTTGCTGACGAAAATTAAATCTCGGAGATTCTGGATCCCTCTGATCTCGCTATTGCTCATTTGTGCCCTATTGCTCCTTCTCCCACTTCCCACAACAACACAGGGAGAAACCCTGAATCTGTGGGATACCGGGCCAATAACTCTGGACCCTGCCATTTCCAACGAAGCATCTTCTCACTCTTACATCATGCAGATTTTCAGTGGACTAGTCAGCCTGAATGATAATATGGAGATCATACCCGACCTCGCTGAGAGATGGGAGGAAAGCCAGGATGGCAAAACCTACATCTTCCACCTTCGTAGAGGAGCTAAATTCCACGATGGCTCGGAGGTTAAAGCATCTGACTTCAAATATTCATGGGAACGAGCCTGTGATCCGGAGACCGGTTCCCGGAGCGCAGCCGAATATCTGGGCGACATCGTCGGCGCCAGAAACATGTTATCAGGAGAAGCCGAGGAAATCTCCGGGATCAGAGTAATTGATAATGACACTCTCGAAGTCACTATACAGGAACCAAGGGCCTACTTTCTCTATAAGTTAAGCTATCCCACTGCTTTCGTTGTTGACGAAACGAATGTGAAGGATGACGAAGATTGGTTTTATCATCCCAATGGCACGGGCCCCTTCAAATTGAAGGAATGGACAGAAGGCAGCGCACTAATTCTGGAACGCAACGATCTCTATTATGGTACGAAAGCCAGGTTGGAACAGGTTTTCTTCCATCTCATGTCCGGCATGCCCATGGCCCTATATGAGAAGGGGGAAATTGACGTCGTAGCGGTTTCCTCCGCTTACATCGACCAGATACGAGATGAAAATAGCCCCTTTCACCAGCAACTGCAGGTATTTCCCGTCCTCAGTATGGACTACGTTGGCTTCAATACTACCACTCCTCCCTTCGACGATGTCAATGTTCGCCGGGCCTTCTGCCACTCCGTTGACAGGGAACGCATCGTTGAGCTAACTCTGGGGAACATGGTACAGCCAGCCCAGGGGATCTTGCCTCCGGGCATGCCCGGTTACAACGAGAATCTTGAGGGGCTGGACTATGATGTCGAAAAAGCAAAAGAATACATCGCTGCTTCCAGATATGGCGATGCCTCCAATTTGCCTCCCTTAACCATTACCGTGGCGGGCGAAGGCGGATATATTTCAGATTACCTGGGAGCTATCATTCAGAGCTGGCGGGATAATCTCGGCGTGGAAGTATCAGTGCGGCAACTGCAGAGTGAGAACTTCCTGTATGGTCTAAAACAGGAGAAAGACGAGATATTCATGCTGGGATGGATCGCTGACTATCCCGACCCCCACAACTTTCTGAGCAATCTCTTTTATTCTGGAGCAGAAAACAAC
>CAZVCX010000033.1:0-4470 GCA_964626375.1 uncultured Dehalococcoidales bacterium
CCTGCCTTTCCAACAACTTTGGCCTGGGTGGCGAGAATTGCTGCATAGTGTTGAAACGTTTTAAGAAGTAAAGGTAATTGCTATTTTGTTTTGTAGCAATTCCCCATTGAGAGAGAAATACTGAGGAGGCGAGATGGAGTTAGATAACAAAGTTGCACTTGTAACTGGTGCTTCCCGTGGTATGGGTAGGGCCATTGCACTAAAGCTCTCCAGCCTTGGAGCCAGAGTGGCGATCAACTATGTCAATATCGAAGAGAGCAATGAATCTGACGCTGCTGCAGTGTTGGATGCCATAACGGGACAGGGAAGAGAGGCTATAGCAGTTGAGTGCGATGTTCGAAAGAGTGAAGATGTGAAGTCCATGGTAGAGCGCGTTGTGGAGAAGTGGGGCAGGATAGACATCTTGGTAAACAATGCCGGTATAACTCGGGATAACCTGTTGTTGAGAATGTCCGAAGATGCCTGGGATGATGTTATCAGTACGAATTTGCGCAGCGCCTATTTGTGTACTCGGTTTGCTCTGCGCCCCATGATAAAACAAAAGGGTGGAAGAATTATCAGCATTGCCTCCATTGCTGGGGTGATGGGCAATGCTGGCCAGACCAACTATGCAGCTTCCAAGGCTGGCCTGATTGCCTTTACCAAGAGCGTGGCGCGTGAAGTTGGTTCGCGCAACATCACGGCCAACGCGGTGGCACCGGGCTTCATCAACACCAGGATGACGGAGGTCCTCCCCGATGAGGTAAAGAAAAACATCTTGTCCATGATAGCGCTATCTCGCTTTGGCGAAACGGAAGACGTGGCCGAGCTGGTGGCCTTTCTGGCGAGCGACAGGGCCAGTTACATTACGGGGCAGGTTATCTGTATAGATGGTGGGGTGGCAATGTAACATACATGTTTCTCTTCGTTTATACCGCATTGGCAGAAAAGTATTTTATAGGAGGGGAGGGGGCTGTATTTTTTGTAGGATAAGGAAGGAATTTGATGAAAATAGCAGTAGATGCAATGGGAGGAGACCATGCGCCGGCCGAGGTGGTGAAGGGAGCGGTGCTGGCGGCCAGAGAGCATGGAGTGGAAATCGTGCTGGTGGGGAAAAGGGACGTTCTGGAAGAAGAAGTGAAGAAGGTGGATGCCTCCGGACTTCTCCTCAGCATTGTAAATGCCAGCGATGTGATACGGGATGGCGAGTCGCCGGTAACTGCTTTTCAGGATAAGCCCGATGCTTCCATCTCCGTTGCTATCAGGATGGTAAAGGGAGGTGAAGCTGATAGCGTGGTGAGCATGGGATCTACCGGTGCGGTACTGGTAAGCGCTATGGAGATTCTGGGGAAACTGGATGGAGTTCGGCGGCCCAGCGCTGGTGGCTTTATTTGTAATTTTGCTCCTAAAACGATGGTATTCGATTTGGGGCCAAATGCTGATTGCCGGGTGAGAGATTTGCTTAACTTCGCAGTTATAGGCTCTGTTGTCGTTCGCAAAATACTGCATATTGACAACCCTACCGTGGCGCTTCTGAGCAATGGTGCCGAGGAAGGCAAGGGTAACGTACTGGTGAAAAAGGCCTATCCCTTGTTCAAGCAGAGCGGTTTGAACTTCATTGGCAATGTAGAGGGAAGGGATATACCCTTTGACAGGGCAAATGTAATTGTCTGTGATGGGTTTTCCGGGAACATCTTGTTGAAGTTTTGTGAAGGGTTGGGAGAAGTTAGTGTTGAGTGGCTAAAGAAAAAGCTGGAAGGGAAGCTGCCTGCAGAAGAGGTGGCATCTATTGGAGAAGAGTTGTTCGATTTAACGCATGCTGTTCGAGGAGGAGGGCCTATTTTTGGACTGAACGGCATGGTGATTATCGGCCATGGTAGCTCTATGGCTCCGCAGGTGGCTGAAGCTATAGGCAGGGCTCGCATGCTGGCAGAGGCTAATCTAGTGATGGAGATAAAGCAGGAGCTGGCGAAGATAAAATATGAAGATTGAATAAAGAGAGTATGTGGTATATGCTGGTAAATTATGCCGATTGAAATTTGTTAACGGGAGGTAAGTTATGTCAGTAGTTGTAGTCGTTGATAGCTCTGCAGGAATCAGCAAGGAGGTCGCTGAGAAATATGGCGTTCGGGTTGTTCCACTACACGTGATGTGGGATAAGAAATCGTATGTTGATGGAGTAGAACTAACGCTGGAGGATTTTTATGCCCGGCTGGAAACATCAAATACCTTGCCCACCACCGATAGTTCGGTCCAGGGAGAATTTCTCGATATGTTTGAGGAGTTAAAGGGTAAGGTAGATGGCATAGTTGCCATTGTGCTCAGCCCGGAGGTTCCCGCGGCAGCCTATCGGTCTGCCTTGGCGGCTCGTGAAATGGTTGAAGGGCTTCCCGTTGAAGTCATTGATTCTCGTACTTGCTTGACGGGGCTGGCTCTTATAGCAACAGGTGCTGCCCAGGCGGCAATGACAGGCGCTAAAATGGATGAGGTAGTTAATGTGGCGAATAACATCATTTCTAAAGTGACTACTTTTAGCAGCTTGGGATCATTTTCTTATTCTGCCCGGCTTGGAAGGCTCGGTTCATCGAAGGAAGCAGAGAAGGAAGGTGATGAAGAAAAACGGATTTTTACCATCGGAGCCGGTTTTAAACCATTTGAAAAACGCCCTACCTTAGCCGAGGCCCGCAAGCGACTCGTGGAACTGGTGAAAGAGGGAGCTCGCAAGGATACGCCGCTTCATCTGGCCGTGATGCATACTTCCGCGAGAGATGCTGCTGAAGAATTGAGAGATGAAATAGCCGCAGAGTATAATTGCGCGGAGATGTGGATATCCGAAGCTACTCCCGTGATAGCATGCCATTTTGGACCGGGAACTATTACAGTATCTTTCTATAATGAATAGGGGAAAACAGCTGTATTTATCAGTGTATGATGGGAGTAAGTATCTTGGTAAGTTGTAGTTACTTAATGTTCTAAATGGACGGTAAAGAAAACAAAACAGGAGGTGTCTTATGACAGCAGTGATGGAAGCGTCCATGAATGGCCAGGATTTAAAGGATGCTCTGGAGGGGGCCAAGCTTTATATTGAGCAGCACGTGGATGAGATAAACAAGTTGAATATATTTCCTGTTCCCGATGGGGACACAGGGGTAAATATGTTTCTCACTATCAGTTCAGCAGTGGAAGAGGTTAAGAAAGCGGGGTCTTCTGCGGGGGAAGTTGCCGCTTTGGCTGCTCGTGGGGCCCTGTTGGGAGCGCGAGGGAATTCTGGTGTTATCCTCTCGCAGATAATGAAAGGTGTTGCCAAAGGCTTGGAGGGCAGGGAAGTTTTCTCTTTTGCCGATTTCGCCCATGCTCTTCGCTTCGCCTCGGAGCAGGCTTATAAAGTTGTAGATAAGCCAGTTGAAGGAACTATTCTCACCGTTATTCGCGAAGTATCCGAGGAGGCGAGTAAGGTTGCAGAGAAGAAAACTGGTTTTGTGCGGGCTATAAATAGCGTTGTTTTGAAAGCGGGAAGAACGGTTAAGAAAACGCCGGATATGCTTCCCGTGCTTAAGGAAGCAGGAGTGGTAGATGCCGGCGCTAAGGGATTGTATTACTTCTTTAAGGGAATGGAGAGCTCCATCTGCCGTGCGTCTGATGCGGGTCGCTCGAGGAAGAAGGCTCCTGCGAAGTTTTCGGTCAAGAAGAATAGTCCGAATGTAAAAAGAGTTTATGGCTTTGACGTGCAGTTTTTGCTAGAGGGTAAGGATTTGCCTGTGGAGGAAATAAAGCAAAGGGTTATCGCTGCCGGGGAATGTCCTCTTGTAGTTGGAGATGAAACTCTGCTTAAGGTTCACGTTCATACCATGGATCCCGATGATATATTGAACTATGCTCGCGCCAAGGGAGAGATGAGTGATATCGTGGTTGAAGATATGGATGCTCAGGTAGAGGAGCGCTCTTAGGTTCCCCTTTTTCCGCGGGAAAAATTCTTTTTCACCCTCTCCTCTAAAGGAGAGGGGTATCGTAATGGGAGGGCCGCAATTGAAGAATACTCAACGAAGAGTGGGAGTTACCGGGCTTGGCGCTGTTACTCCTGTTGGCATAGGAGTTGATGAAGTTTGGAGCGCGTTGTGTCGGGGGAAATCAGGCATCGCCAGGATAACCAAGTTTGATGTTTCTGGTTTTAAGACGCAGATCGCTGCTGAAGTTAAGAATTTCCACCCTGAAGATTTTATCGAGAAGAAGAAGGTCCGGCGTAGCGATCCCTTCATTCACTATGCTATGGCTTCCAGCCGCATGGCCCTGGAGGATTCCGGGCTGGTTATCGATCAGAGCAACCGTTATCGTGTGGGAGTGGTGGTGGGTACATGTGCGGGAGGCATGGAAACTTACGAGAATAGCCTGTTTGCTCTGCATGAGCATGGGCCAAACAGCATTTCTCCGTTTTTCATCACCGGTTTTATAGCTAATATGGCAGCAGCGGAAATTGCTATCGCTTCCGGTGCT
>CAZVCX010000034.1:0-5593 GCA_964626375.1 uncultured Dehalococcoidales bacterium
CGAAATGGCCCGGCAGGGCAAACTCGATCCTGTCATTGGGCGCGATGAAGAAATAAGGCGCGTCATGCAGGTCCTCTCCCGGCGCACCAAAAACAACCCCGTGCTCATCGGTGAGCCCGGAGTGGGTAAGACGGCCATCGCCGAAGGACTGGCCCAGCGCATCGTCAGAGGAGACGTTCCCGAGGGCTTGAAGAACAAGCAGATCGTGGCGCTGGACATGGGATCTCTGGTGGCTGGAGCCAAGTACCGCGGTGAGTTTGAGGAAAGACTCAAAGCGGTGCTCAAGGAGGTTCAGCAATCAGAAGGTAGAATAATACTGTTTATCGATGAACTTCACACCGTAGTTGGCGCCGGTGCAGCTGAGGGCTCCATGGATGCATCCAATATGCTCAAGCCATTGCTGGCTCGTGGAGAGTTGCACTGCATCGGAGCAACCACCCTTAAAGAATATCGTAAGTACATCGAGAAGGATGCGGCACTGGAGAGAAGATTTCAGCAGGTTATGACCGGCGAACCTTCAGTGGAAGATACCATATCTATATTGCGCGGTCTCAAGGAGCGATATGAGGTACATCACGGTGTGCGCATTAAGGATTCCGCCCTGGTAGCCGCTGCAATATTATCCAACCGTTACATTAGCGACCGATTTCTACCAGACAAAGCAATAGACCTGATGGATGAAGCGGCCTCCAAATTGCGCACCGAGATAGACAGCCTGCCCTCAGAGCTCGACGAAGTCAAAAGACGTATGCTACAGCTAGAAATTGAGCGAGAAGCTTTGAAGAAGGAAAAGGATACTGCCTCACGGGAGCGCCTGAACAACCTGGAGAAAGATCTCGCCGATCTAAAAGAGGAATACGACCACCTGGACATACAGTGGCGGCAGGAAAAGGAAGACCTACAGGAAGTACAGCAGCTCAAAGAAAGAATAGAACAGGTACGCTATGACATAGAGAAAGCGGAACGCTCGGCTGACCTGGAGAGAGCAGCTCAGCTCAAGTACAGCATTCTGGTTGATCTTGAGAAACAGCTGAAGGAAAAGGAAGAGCGCCTTTCTGGCAGCAAAGAACGGCAACTGCTCAAGCAGGAAGTAGGAGAAGAAGATATCGCCGAGGTTGTTAGCAACTGGACGGGCATTCCGGTAAGCCGACTTATGGAAGCAGAAATCCAAAAGCTAATTCACATGGAGGAACGATTACACCTCCGCGTCGTCGGGCAGGACGATGCCATAACTGCCGTAGCCAACGCCATCAGGCGCGCCCGTGCAGGTATACAGGACCCTAACCGTCCTCTGGGCAGTTTCATTTTCCTGGGCCCCACAGGTGTCGGCAAAACGGAACTGGGGCGGGCACTGGCAGAGTTCCTTTTCGACGACGAACGCGCCATGGTCCGCCTGGATATGTCAGAGTACATGGAGAAGCACACTGTCTCGCGCCTCATCGGTGCGCCTCCGGGATACGTAGGATATGAAGAAGGCGGCCAGCTCACCGAGGCCGTACGGCGCCGGCCATACGCCGTGCTGCTACTGGATGAAGTGGAAAAAGCGCATCCTGATGTCTTTAACATCCTGTTGCAGATACTGGATGACGGAAGACTCACCGACGGTCACGGACGCACGGTCGACTTCAAAAACACGGTTCTCATCATGACCAGCAATGTCGGCAGCCAGTGGATCATCGATCTTGGCCCGGGAGAGGAAGAGCAAATTCAAAACAGGATTCAGGAAACATTGAAAGTGCAATTCCGCCCCGAGTTCCTCAATCGAATAGATGAGGTGATCATTTTCCACCAGCTGAGTGAAGAACACATTCGGAAGATCGTAGGCTTACAGGTCGATATCTTGAAGAAGCGCCTTCTTGAGCGGCATGTGGATATTGAACTCAGCGACGAGGCCAGCCACCTTCTGTCAAAGGAAGGGTATGACCCAGCGTATGGAGCCCGTCCGCTGAAGCGCACAATACAAAAACGAATCCTGGACCCGCTTGCCGTCAAGGTGCTTGCCGGCGAGTTCAGGGAAGGAGATACGGTTATGATTGGAGCCGATGGAGAAAACATTACCTTCAGCAAAAAGGAACAGAACAATTCTGAAGAATGATTCTTTTTACGAGTAAATTGGGAGCGTAAATGAAAAAGCGAGACTATTACGAAGTACTTGGCACCGATAAAAACGCTGACGTCAATACCATCAAGCAGGCCTATCGCAAGCTAGCCATGAAATATCATCCGGATCGAAATCCCGGCGACAAACAAGCCGGAAAGCAAATGTCCGAGATAAACGAAGCCTATGCCGTGTTATGCGACCAGGATAAGAGACGCAGGTATGACATGTACGGGCATGCTGGCCTCGAGGGATATTCCAGTGACGACCTCTTTCATGGCGTTGATTTTTCCAGCGTTTTCCGAGACTTTGGCATGGGTGATTTCGGCTTTGGTGGCAGCATTTTTGACAGCTTTTTCAGTACGGGAGAAGCCAGGGCGAGAGGCCCCCGCAGGGGAGCCGATCTCATGTACACACTCAAGGTCTCTCTAGAAGAGGCTGCCGCCGGAGTCGAAAGGGAGATAGAAATTCCCATAACGCGCACATGCCCTTCCTGCCACGGAACCGGTGCAGAGAAGGGAGGAACGAAAGACTGCGATCGCTGTAGAGGCACGGGCAAGATTATAACTGAGCGCCGTTCAGGTTATGGCGTATTTCGCCAGATCAACGTTTGCAGCAAATGTGGAGGCAAAGGGAAAATAGTAGAGAAGCCATGCAAAAAATGCCATGGCAGGGGCATCGTGGAAGAGAATGACATAATCTCTATTTCCATTCCTGGTGGAGCCAACACGGGCTACAAAGTGAGAGTAAAGGGCAAAGGAGAAGAGGGTGACGAGGGAGCACCCCTAGGAGATCTCTATATCGTACTCGAAGTGCAGGAGCACCCCATCTTCGAGAGACACGGCGATGATATCTACATGGTCAAAGAAATAGGATGTTACCGGGCAACCCTGGGTGGTGAAGTTAACGTCCCCGGGATAGAAGGCGACCTTAAACTCGATATACCAGAGGGGACTCAAAATGGTGCAGTATTGCCAATTATAAATAAAGGACTTCCACACCCTGGCGGCCACAGCAGAGGCAATCAGTACGTAATGATTAAGGTAACAACTCCGCAGAATCTCACCAGGAGGGAAAAGGAACTGTTCCAGGAGCTGGAAAAACTTCAATCTGAAGAAAAGAAGAATTGAAAAACTCCTGTCCTTATAGAGAGACATCTTGCATAGAGAGGACTGCACGCCTTCAACTCGTACCGTGAGCTGTTGTATAATTGCAGAATTGAAATTCCTGCGTCGCACGGACAGGACAACAGCCAGTCTGACAATTCAGTTTTAAGGGAGAATAGCTATGAGCGAGCCTTTTGAACGAGTTGGCAATGTAGACGTCGTTCATTATGAATTTACCCTCAAGGAGGAAGAAGCTAGAAGCGGAACCACGAGAAGACTGACTCGGCAAAGCAAGACGCTCGAGATTAAAATACCTGCTGGAGTAAAAACTGGCAGCATTGTTCGCCTGAGCAACTCGCTCCAGCTAACTGATGGCCGCCCAGGAGATATCCTGGTTCATATAAAGATCGAAGGGGAGTCAATGCCAGCGAGCGTTCTGGCAGTAAATGACAAAGACTTCGAGAGCGAAATTTTGAAATCCACTCTACCAGTAGTCCTCGATCTCTGGGCTCCCTGGTGTGGCCCCTGCCGCATGATAGCTCCCATAACGGAAAAACTGGCAAAGGAATACGCAGGACGCATCAAGTTCTGCAAGATAAACGTTGATGAAAACAGGCTTGTGGCAAGCAAATACATGGTCCAAAGCATCCCTCTGCTTCTCCTCTTCAAGAATGGTAGAGTAGTCGACCAGATCATAGGTGCCGTTCCCGAACAAGCACTGAGGACAAAAGTAGAAGTGTTGCTCTGGCACTAAGCAGTGTATAGTTACATATCAAGAAGTTTTTCCATTATCAGCCTAAAGCTATCTCCGCTATCCCTGTCAACTACCCAGTCTGCTGCATCGAGAACCTGACGCGGCGAATTGGGATCCATGGCAATTCCCAATCCCGCCCACTGGAGCATACTGATATCGTTCATGCTATCTCCAATGGCCACGGTCTGATCTCGCTCCACCCCCAGATACCGGGCCAGATGCTCTAGTGCCTTGCCCTTACCCGATCCAGGATGCCCGATCTCGCAAAAGGTAGACAGAGACCTGGTAACGAGCAACCTTGAATTAAACTCAGCCTCCAGCTCGAGCGCCAGGCGAGCTATCTTCTCAGGTTCCCCGCGAGCGACTATCTCGGTGGGCCTTTTTATGAGGGAAGCAATCATATCATCAACGAACCTGTACTCTATGTGATTGCGCCGGGCATATGCTTCTACCCTCTCCGTGACTTCATCCAGGTAAAGCTCATCATCCAGATAGAAATAGGAAAGCAGACTCATTCGCCGGATTATACCAATCACCTGCCGGGCAATCTGCAGCGGCAGAAGCCGATGCCACAGCTCCTTTCCTCCCCAGGCATCTTTAATCAACGACCCCTGATAGCATATGAGAGGAATTTTAATTCCCAGCTCCCTGGCAGAATGCGCACTGGGACGATACATGCGACCGGTAGCGATCGTAACCATTATTCCTGCGCCAATGGCGCGTTGGATGATCTCCCGGTCAACAGCGGAGATATCGCCATCCTCATGTACTATGGTGCCATCCAGATCAAGAGCAATTAACTTGTATTTCAAAATTACACCCCGGCATCACAAGAATTATATTTTCTCATTATTTAGCGAGACTGACAAAGTTCTCGGGAAATAGTGCTCTCCGCATAAATGGAAAACCGAGCGATCCGTATGTGTCAAGGACAGAGCAATTCTATCCTCTCCGAAGAAAACGCTCAACTGAACGCTTTACATACCCTGGCTCATATAGGAAAGCATAAAAGCCAGGCTGAAAACCTCACATATCACTCAACTTCCCTGCCCCGCGCAAGTCAAAGAGTGAACTGAGATGAGTTCAAGTAACGATGTCGTCACGTGTATTATTTTCTGCCCAGTATCATGAGTATACCATAGACGATAAGAATGATAGCGACAACCCATGCCAAGATCGCAGGCCAGATGAGAATTATTATACCTGCCACAATGGCTATAATGCCCATGAGTAACTTATTTGCCAGTAATCCCATGCGAACTGCCTCCTTACGCTTAATTAAAGCAAAGCTAGCATATGCTTAAGCTACTGTCAATAACTTCCAGTTCGTTTATCCACTTGAATGCTCTGCCACGTAACCTGCAGTGGGTGGGCAATTACATAATTGAAATGGCCACAAAGACATATCAGGCAAAACTATCAACAACGCCATTGGGCTGACAGTCCAGAGAGAAAGTGCAGAAAGAACGACTCTTGACAGCAATAGCTGATAAAGATATTCTATAACAGCTTACCTAATACGAGAAGTGGTTAAGGAACAGGGTGGCCTCTACCAAAGTGCATAAGTGGGAATATCGATTTTGTGATTGCAGAATTTAAAGAACCTATTCCAGCGCAAGAACATCAAGACAGAAT
>CAZVCX010000035.1:0-22069 GCA_964626375.1 uncultured Dehalococcoidales bacterium
GAGAACCGTCCCGAGCTTCTATCTTCTCAGCGGGATGCTCTTTTGCTCTTGTGGCCGAGCCATGATTGGGCACAGCTCTAAGTGTCACCAGTATTACTATTATCTCTGCTCCCGCAGTTTCAAACAGGGTAAAGAAGCCTGCAATGCCAGGATATTACCAAAGGAAAAGTTGGAAAAAGTAGTTATAGACCACATCAAGACTGACATCCTGAATAACGAGAGTCTTGAAAAGATGGTTATGGTTGTTAATGAAGAATTTCAGTCTGCTAATAGCGCCTTGAAAGAACGTTTAGATATTATAGATGCGGAGCTCTATGACATTAGAGCCAGGCTATCGCGACTTTACGATGTTATTGAAATGGGGAAGATATCCGTGGATGATTTGTCTTCACGTTTACGTGAGCTTAAGGACCGCCAGAACGATTTGAATAAAGCCCGTTTGCTGGTGGAAGCGGAAATGATGGCCAAGGGGCAAGAGAAAATTGATGTTGAAATGGTCAAGACCTATGGTAAGGATCTTCGCGCTATGATAGAAGAGGCTAATCTGGCTGAGAGAAAAGCATTTCTTCGTTCATTTATTAAGAGAATTGAGATTGACGGAGATAATGTTAAGGTAACTCACAAGCTGCCTTTACCAACGGGGAAGGAGAAAATAGCAGTACTACCTATTGATACCTTTGGTGGAGCTGAGGGGATTCGAACCCCTGACCTCCTCCGTGCAAGGGAGGCGCTCTCCCAGCTAAGCTACAGCCCCGGAGTTATTGTATCAGATTGCCATGCAATGGCAAATCTGTTGGTGCTGTTGGCGATTTAACATTATGGTTAAGGTATTTCCAGGTGAAGCACATCCCCATTTACAGCTACAGGCAACCATATTATCTGTGACGGCAATGGAGCTAATGATTTTTCGATTTTGTGGTATGGATAATGTAGAATTACTTTTGGTTAGCATAATCGAAGTATCGGGTGGAGGTAAATATATGACCGTTAGAATTGTAACCGATAGCACGGCGGATATTTCTCCTGAAGTAGCGGGAGAACTGGGGATTACGGTAGTGCCCCTGTATGTTCACTTTGGCCATGAAGTCTACCATGATGGAGTCGATATAAGTGCGGATGAGTTTTACCGCAGGCTGATGGAGGAAGCTGAACTCCCAAAAACATCGGCGCCTTCGTCCGGTACGTTCAAAGAGGCCTACGAAGATCTCGCGGTAGAGACCAATGAAATCGTTTCCGTTCATATCTCTTCCAAATTGAGTGCGACGTACAACTCTGCTCTGGTGGGAAAAGAAGGGGTAATAACAGGTTGCCGCGTTGAAGTAATTGATTCCCTGACAACGTCGATAGGCCTGGGGTTAATTGTCATAACCGCTGCTCAAGCGGCTCTAGATGGAGCAAACCTGCAGGAGGTGCAGGAGGTGGTGAAAAATGCTATGGCCAGGACGCATTATTTCGGCATGGTAGATACCCTGGAGTACCTGCACAAGGGAGGGCGCCTGGGCAAAGCGCAGACGTTTTTGGGCTCAGTGCTCAATGTAAAACCTCTGTTGGCTGTTAGAGAGGGAGAGGTATTTCCACTGGAAAGGGTGCGAGGGCGGTCTCGTGCAATGGGGAGGTTATGCGAGCTGGTAGAAGGATATAACATTGAGAAGATGGCTTTATCCTATACTACGGATCCGGGGGAGATGGAAGTGCTGGCGGGCCGGTTGGCCTCTGTGTTTCCCCGTGGGCAGGTGTACAAGTCAAGAACAGGATCAACCATAGGGACCTACCTCGGACCAAGGGCATTGACGGCTGCCTTAATTGAGGAAGAAGCATCATAATTAGTTAGAGATCGATGTGACTTGCTCATGAGGGAGAGAGTGGGGTGCTGCGTTAAACTGTAAATTGCATGCCCGTATGGAGGGGAGCAAAGCGTTCTTTAAAGGCCAGGTATAGTTCGACCTGCGCTTCGAACCCCGTGCAATGGCCCGCATATATCCATGCCGGGGCTAGCCTGGCAAGCTCTTCTATTGTCCTCTTTATGCGATGTTGAGATGCATCTACCAGATGTAAACCGCCAGCTATTCCTTCTATTCTGTCATCACCGGTTACTCTTAGAGAGTGGTGGGCAATATTGACGATTCCTGCATGGCTACAGCCCGTTATGATGACCAGGCCTTTCCCTTTGACCTTTGCGATAACCGAGATATCATCAAGCATGAAGTCTTTTTTATACACGCCGTTCTCTATGGTTTCTAGAGCCAGCTCAACCTCTTCGAAGTCGGTTTCTCTCTTTACCTCGCCCGTAGTCATGATTCCGGGCATCAGAGTAAAGGGATCTTTGCAGAGGGAAATGCAGCCACCCGCTTTTTCTATTTCATCTCTGGAATCACCCGGCATGATGCCTACGTGCCTGAGATATGGCTTCGTGATGAAATGGGGGCGAAATATATCTGGATGGGCAACTACGGCAACATCGCTCCTGCCCGTTTTCCTGATTACGTTTGCTATTCCCTGGGTATGGTCATAATGGCAATGAGTCAGAACGATGGTATCAATGGTAGCAGGGGAAATATCCATTAGCTTCATGTTGTAGAGAAGTGCTTGAGAGTTCTGGCCAACATCAACCAGGATCCTCTTCGTGTTTTTCCCGGATGTCCCTTCAAGTAGCAGAGAAATGCCGTGCTGTCCCAGGTAGGGGCTTTCATAAAGTACAGAGTCCTCTGCGAGGACGGTAACTTTCAGACTATCCAGACTGGCAATTTTATTCATTTTCCTCTGCAATTTAGAAGGGAAAGAAGGCCAGGATATCGAGTTACGCGATATCCTGGCTCAATGATCTAACTGCTACACTAATTTTATTTTGTTACTATGCGCTCCAGGTAACCACCTCTATTGGAGCATTCTTGTAGCCGGTTTCAGTTGAGGGATCCTCAACTACTTCCCATATCTCGAAGGCACCGGCCGTGCGGTCACCTATTTCATTGAACGCTATGGGGCCGGTGGCGCCATCGAATTCTAGCTCTGTCAGAGCGACTCTTATGGCTTCGCCATCATAGGTGCCAGCAGCCTGAATGGCCTTGGCAGCTGCCCAGACCGCGTCGTACATGGTGTCGCTGTAAACTTCAGGAGCTTCACCAAATCTCTCCGTGTAAGCTGAGACGAAGTGCTCGTTCTGGCTACCGGTGCCTACCGTCCTAGTACCGCCGACGAAGGCTTTCTCCATGAACTCAGCAGCCTTGGCGTCCTTAAAGAGGCCGGAACCATAGTTGCCATCGCAGCCCATCCAGGCTATTTCATCGAGTCCAAGATCCATGGCCTGCTTGAAGATTATGATGCCGTCATCGCAATAGGAAACGCAAACTACGACATCTGCATCTGCATCCTTAATTTTCTGTAGCTCGCTACGATAGTCTTTTCTGCTCTGATCGAAGTGTATCGACACTACGTGCTCGCCCGACCAGCCTTTCTTTTCGAGCTGATCTGTCACTGCTTCTTCCAATCCTTTGCCGTAGGTGTTGTCCAGGACTATGGTAGCTAACTTGGTGTAGCCTTGCTCCAAAATGATGTCACCGAGAACCATTCCCTGGGCATCGTCGCGAAGGCAGGTGCGGAAAAACCATTCTGTCCCGTCTTCATGGGATAGCTGGATTCCCGTAGCTGATGGTGAGATCAGCGGGATCTGATGTTCCTTTGCATATGGCATTGCCAGCAAGGAGGCACCTGTAATCATGGGGCCGGTAATTACCTCGACACCGTCTATCTCGACCATTTTCTTGACCCTGTCGAACCCCGCCCCTGGATCTGTCTTTCCATCCTCTTCTACCAGCACAACCTGCTTTCCCAGTACTCCACCTGCGGCGTTGATTTCCTCAGCCGCCAGACGTGCGCCATTTAGTATCCTTCCTCCCATGGGCCCAAGATCGCCTGTCGTATCCAGCAAACAGCCTATCTTGATCGGTTCGCTTGAAGGAGCTTCCGTCGTACAGGCCATGGCTGGAATGAGGAGAGACAACACAGCTAACACCAGCAACAACTTCTTGATCATATTTCTTTTCACCCCCGTACTTAAGTATTATGAGTGCTAATTATGTACAAAGTCTTCTTCGATGTCAATGTTCTTGTTCCAGCCCCAGAAAGCGCTCTTTAAAGGAATCGTCGGCAAGTAAGCTGGCCGACTCTCCCCTCATGGCGAGGGCACCGTTAACGAGAACGTATCCACGTTTGGAGAGTTCCAGGGCCTTCTTTACATTTTGCTCTACTATTAATATGGCTATTCCCGTTTCTCTAATTTGTTCCAACTTGGATTCGATCACTGCAGATGGCTTGGGAGATAGCGAAGCTAACGGTTCATCTAGCAACAGAACCTTTGGCTCGGCCATCATCGCTCTGGCTATGGCCAGCATCTGTCTTTCTCCACCGCTTAAATTTTCGGCCAGGGCTTTCTCCCTTGCTGCCAGCTCCGGGAACATATGGAAAATGTCGCCTTTAGCGGTCTTGATGGTGTCCTTTCCCCTCTTGTTGTAAGCTCCCATATCCAAGTTCTCTGCTATGGTGAGGTTGGGGAAAACATTATCCGTTTGAGGGACGTATCCAATTCCCAGGTTTACTGCTCGGTGTGAGGGTAGCCCGGTAATGTCCTTGTCATGATAGAGGATGCTGCCTTGAAATAGTTTGGCAAAGCCAAGAATACTTTTGATCAGAGTTGATTTGCCACTGCCGTTGGGCCCTACGATAGCAGCGATCTCTCCTGCTGATACCTCTACGGAGACATCGTGAACGATGATGACATCTCCGTAGCCAGCATTGACGTTTTCCGCGACAAGAATGGGTTTCACTTGTTATTTTCCTAAATATGCCTGATAAAAAGCAGGTTCCTGTACTATATCTTTTGGATTCCCCTCTGCTACGGTCTTGCCTTTATCCATGACGTAAATCCATGAAGCGAACTCGAACAATATCTCCAGCCGGTGCTCTACGATAAGGAAAGTCAGACCGCTACGTGAGAGGTCTTGCAACTTCTGAAATATCCTCTTGCCCAGAATGGGATTTATTCCTGCGGCTGGCTCATCCAAAAGCAGGAGCTTTGGTTTGGCCATTAGTCCCCTGCCTATCTCGAGTAGCTTTCTCTGTCCACCGGAAAGCTCCCCTGAGAGAGAGGATATGTGTTTTCGTAGCTCTATTAATTCCAGAATATCTAGCGCTTCATCGGCTAGCTCTTCCTCTTGTTTTTGCCATTTCTCCCTGAAGAAAACGCTATTGAAGAAGCCATCACCTTGCTGCCCGCGAGCAGCCACCAGCATGTTGTCCAGAACAGTCATAGAGGGGAAAAGGCGGGGCACCTGGAAAGAATTGACTAATCCCAGATCGTAGATTTGATGGGGAGACAGCTTATTGGTGCGTTGACCCTTGAAGTAAATATCTCCGCTATTGGGTTGGTGCAGGCCAAGGATGGTGTTGAAGAGGGTGCTCTTGCCGCTGCCATTGGGGCCCACCAGCCCCCAGATACCTCCTTCGTGGATGTTCATGTTTACGCCGTCCACGGCGTAGACTCCCCCGAAGTGCTTACAGACGTTCTCTATTTTTAATATCGTTTCTGCCATGGTAAATTGCTAGGTGGTCTGCTGTTTCCTCCAGGCGCGTTGCAATGGCAGGGAAAGATAGGCATCTATATAGTTATCTACCTGACCCTGACTGCAATTGGTTGCAGGAAAGGAAACGCCCATATTTATTTATAGTCTCCTTTGTTGCTCTCGGGTTCTTTTAGCTTGCGAACTCTGTTTATTGCCCTGGTTTTGATAGCACTTTCCTTTAACAAGCCCTGCGGTCGGTAAATCAGGATGAGCAGGATTAAAACACCAAATAGTATATATTGCAAATTGCTTGCATCTGTGGGCAGGGTCAGCAAGTCTTTGGCAAGGTTTGCGCCCCTGTCGAAAATCTGAACCAGACATGCTCCCAACAACGCTCCCCAGCAATTGGCTGGTCCACCAAGGAGAACCATTATCCATACGGTAAAGGTAACTATGGGCATGAACATACCCGGCAGGACGTAGTGGAGATACTGGACATATAGCCCTCCTGCCAGCCCCGCCATGGCTGAACCAAGCATTAATATCTGGGCTTTGTATTTAGCTCTATCTTTGCCAAGGGCTTCAGCAGCCACTTCATCTTCTCTTATAGCTCGCATTGTTCTGCCGTAGGGCGAGTTAGTTAGCAAGCGCGATATGACAAAACAGATAAAGAGGCAAGCGTAAACCAGCCCTATGTTTATCAAAATGTTAACCTGGGGGGAGGTTCCAGATATGGCAATGGCTGGAGCTACGCTTGTTCCCCAGTCTCCTCCTCCAATCCAGTCCTCGGTTTTGACAATTAGTCTTATTATTTCGCCTGCAGTCAATATCCCTATAGCGAGGTAATCAATCCTTAACCTCAATGCGGGAAGGGAGATCAGGAAGCCAAAGACAGCTGCAATAATGGCTCCTATGATGAGGCAGATGTAAAAGGGAACGCCTGCCTGTGACAGGAGAGCATAGCTATAAGCGCCGATGAGAAAGAAAACTACCTTGCCGAAATTGGGCAACCCGGTAAAGCCGTATTCTAAATTCAGGCTTAGCGACATTATGCTAAAGATGCCGATAAAAACGATCAGGTCAAGCAAATACATCGATAGATCCATTTATGATCTCCTAAACAACATGGCCAGGCCCTGTGGCTTAACGATTAGAGTTATTATCAGAATGATGAAAGCTATGCCTATGCGATACGAGGTGGAGAGCCCCAGAGCCGTCAGTGCAACTACACCTATGTTTTCAGCCAGACCGACGATGAAGGCTGCGGCTATCGCACCATAGAAATTGCCGATACCACCAAGCATGACGACGGCAAAGACGGGCAATATCATCTCCCATCCAGTGTTTGGCCATACTTGAGTCTCTGCGCCGCGAAATATGCCTGCAATGGCAGCCAGCCCGGCGCCCAGAGACCACGTTATCCAGATTACCTTCTGCACGTCGATTCCCGATGCCAGGGCGAGGTCCGGGTTGCTGGAGGTTGCTCTTATTGCTTTGCCAATCTTGGATTTTGTGAGCATGATGTGCAAGGCTATTGACAGACCGACGGCAGCAATGACTGTCCATGCCCATAAGCCCGTTATCCTGACGGTTCCCATGTTAAAAGCAGCCCAATCGGCAGTGAAATATGAGGGAGACCAGCTCCATTCCAGCACGGGGAATATGTCTCCAAAGACGGGTATCAGGTGCCTGAGAATGAGGCCTAGGGCAACTGAAGCTACCATAAGGTGAATTATTGTAGCTCCCCTTCTGGCCAGTGGCTGAAAGATGCCCCGATAGCACAGGAATCCGATGGCTCCAACAACCAGGAAGGAGATAACGAAAGCTCCAGGCAGGCTTACTCCCATCACCTCTGATACGAAGTATCCTATAAATGCTCCCAGGGCAATGTATTCGGCATAAGCGAAGTAGGGAAATTTGCACAGGCCGTAGATCAGAGTAAGGCCTACGGAAGCAATGAGGTACAAGCTTCCAGTAACCGCCGAATTTACCAGTACCTGTAGCCAGTTTACATCCATTTTTAAACCTGCAGTTTAACCTCAAGCTGACTGAGGTTGGTTAGAGCTCCATTCTGGCCTTGCCCTGACCTGTTGAGATAAAAGGCGTTTATTCCTACCTGTTGGGGCGTGAGGAAGTCAAATTGGTAACTATCCCCTATATGAACAACCTCATCGGGTTCAACGTTCAGCTGCTGGCAGACGGCAAGGTAAAATTCAGGGCATTTGACTTGCTGGTAGTGGGAGGTAGAGGAAAAAACATGTGAAAAAAGGGGGTTGATATCTCGTAGCAGGTGGTCCAGAAATTCGATGGGGGTGCCTGAGGAGACTACCATCTGGTATTTGCCTTTTAGAGAAGAAAGCACTCCGTTTACCTCCGGGTAATAGCTCGCTTTGTCAAGGCAGCCTTCTATCACTGGCTCAGGGTCTCCAAGATCGAGAAGGTCAAACCAGTATCTTATGTTATACCATTCTATTTTCTGGTCTCCTACTTCGTTGTACTTGGAGATCATACTGTTCCTGGCTTGCTCAAATCCAAGACCGCTTTTTTCGGCATATAAAGCGGGTATAGCCCTCTTCCATACAGCTTCACTGAAATCGGGCGTTACCAGTGTCCCTTCAGCGTCAAATGAGACTACTTTGATGTGGCTCATCCAAAATCTGCATAGTATCATATTATGAGAAAGTGGCCAAGTATTTGAAAATCTCTCGTTCAAGGGAATAAAATACCAGGATGACATACAACAGTCGTGCAGAAAGCGCTCAGGTGGCACCATGCTTTGAGTTGGGGCCCATCCGGCCTCCGAGCGAGGCGTTTTCTTTGCTTATTCGAGCTACTCGAAACTGCCCCTGGAATAAATGTCTCTTCTGCCGCACTTATAGAGGTACTAAATTTCAGCTGCGTCCAGTAGAAGAGATTATCGTGGATATAGAAGCAGCCAGGGCTATCAGCGATGCTCTCAGCGGGAAGATAGATGAAGAAGAATACAGCGGGCTGCCCGTGAATGAGACTGATTATCAGGCGTGCGTTCACAACGTTGCCCTGTGGCTTCATGCGGGGGGTAGGACAGCCTTCCTGCAGGACTCCGATACGCTTATTATGAGGACGTCTGAACTAATTCGAGTGATTACCTATTTGAGAAAGGCTTTCCCTTCTTTGAACAGAGTAACTTCCTATGCTCGTTCCCATACGTCTGCTCGGAAGACGGTGCAGGAATTGCAGGAGTTGAAAGAAGCTGGACTCGATAGGATTCATACGGGGCTGGAGACAGGATATGATCCCTTGCTGCAATATATACAGAAGGGAGCTACTGCTGAACAGCACATCGTTGGGGGGAGGAAAGTGCAGGAGGCAGGGATTTCTCTTTGTGAATACGTTATGCCTGGTTTGGGGGGCAGAGAAATGTCAGGGGACCATGCTGTGGCGACGGCCCGGGCATTGAACCAGATCAACCCCGATTATATTCGGCTGCGTAGCCTTCATGTTCGCCCTGATTCTCCTTTGAGAGCTAGATTGGAGGAAGGAGATTTCATATTGCAAACGGAGGACGAGGTAGTAGAAGAGATAGGAGTTCTTGTAGATAACCTGTCCGTGACCAGCCGGATTAAGAGTGACCATGTGCTTAACCTGTTGATGGAAGTGGATGGCAAGATGCCAGAAGATAAACGGAAAATTATGGATGTAATAAATACCTATCTGGCCCTCCCTCGGGAAGAAAGGCTCAACTTCAGATTGGGCAGGAGGTTGGGATATTATGAAAAACTGTCCGATCTTCATGATGTTGACCGGCATGCTAAAATAGCAGAGGTGATAGAGCACCTTGGTTCGCAGGGCTATGAAGTTGATAAAGTAATATTCGAGTTGAAAGATAGCTTTATTTAATTGAGCTCTTAGGTTGTGCAATTGGGCTGTTTGTGAACATGGGAAATGCAGGCAGCGAAGAGAAGATTGTGCTACAGATGAGCGAAGGAAATTAGAAGGGAGGAATAAATCTCATGGCTGGTTCGAATGAGCTCAGTTCCAGAAAAGTGCCACCTCCATTTATGGTTTCTTATGGCATCACTCGTAAGTGTAATTTGAATTGCAAGCATTGCTACGCCCAGGCTACGGAAGAGGCCGCCCCTGATGAACTCTCAACGAGAGAGGCTAAGGCGCTTATCGATGATCTTGCGGAATGGGGCGTCAGGTTCCTTGTACTGGATGGAGGCGAGCCCTTATGCCGCGCTGATTTCCTGGAGATTGCCTCACACGCTTCAAGTAAAGGCATCATGACGGGAATTGGAAGTAATGGAACTTTGCTTGACAGAGATGTAGCTGGAGCCATGAAAAGAGCAGGGATCCAGGTAGTTGCTATTTCCATAGATAGCACTCGAGGAGAGGTACATGATGATTTTCGTGGTAAGAGGGGGGCCTTTTATCAGGCGATGAATGGAGTTACGGCCTGCAAAGAAGCCGGCCTACCATTTCAGTTTGGCATGGTCATTCGTAAGGAGACGCTTTCTGAGCTTCCCGATATGCTCAATTTGGCCGTGACCAGCGGCGCCAACGCTGCAGAATTTTTTGACCTGGTTGAAGTGGGCCGGGCTAAAACTGATTGCCGGGGTAGCTCTTTGAACGCGGCGGAAAGAAAGTGGGCGATGGAGTGGCTGGCTCAAGCCCAGGTAGAGTGCCCCATTGTGATTAGAGTGCCGGCTTGCCCCATGTATACGCTCGTTCTCCAGGAAAAGCAGATTAAGCCCAAGCACTTTCCGCAGGAAACCTTGATGCGCATTCCTTACTACGGCCGGGGTTGTGCTGCAGGCATGCCCTTTGGCTACCTCAGAGTCGCTCCCAACGGGGAAGTTAATCCCTGTATGCTTTTGCAGATCGATCTGGGAAATATCCGTGAAAGGCACATACAGAAAATATGGCAAGAATCACCCATATTGCAGCAGCTCCGCTCGCGAGAGCTGGGAGGAGCGTGTTCGCAGTGCAGCTTCAAGAATATATGTGCCGGATGTCGTGGCCGCGCCTATGCAGAAACTGGCGATATGATGGCGGCTGACCCTGGATGCTGGCTTGCGCCTGCACCAGCAGCAAGCCAGCCCCATCTCTACGAGAAACCGCTTGCCTCATCAAGATGATAGCAATTACGCTGCGTTCAAGGTCTGAAGGGACATAGCTCGCTACAGCCCTCCAGAGATGGAGGACCACGGTATGATGGAGAGGAGCGATATGCCCAGCAGTAATAAAATTGCTTCTATCGCTACGTATATCCCAAGTGTGATGAGAGATATTCTCTCCCATAATCCCCACGCCAGTTTCCATGTTGGCCTGATCTCGTTGTTCATTTGGTGCCTCTTGCAATTTTACTTCGGACTATAGAATAAAATATACGCGTGGAAACGCATTGTCAACGGATTTTTCAGAGGGAAGCTGAGGAAAAGAGGGCTTATATTTTCCTTGATTACGCTACTAAGCTACTCGTTATTTGTTGTCTTTGTTCTTCTTTAGGGAGATGCTTTATCATGTAAGCACCGTCCATCTCATAACCGAAGGTGCGGTAGTAGCTTCGCACGCCTACGCCACTGAGGATGCATATTTTCTCGCTATGATACTCTTTTGTGACAATTCTCTCTGCTTCGACCAGAAGACTTTCTCCCAGCCCATGATGCTGGGCACTTTGCGCATCTTGTTTGCCCAGGGGAACTTCTGAGCCGAAAACGTGTAGTTCCCTGATGAAAGCAAGGTTGGTCGATGTTATTCTTAGTCTCAACAAACCGAATAGCGTCTCATTCTGGTCTTCATAGGAAAGAAAAATTTCTCTTCCCCCATAAGTTTCGTAGTCCAGCCGGGTTAGATAAGGCTGGCTTATTGTCCATCCATCTCTTAGCCTGTGCCCATATTCCCGGCAGCGGATGCAATTGCAGTGCACTCCCTGTTCATCCATGAGTTTCTTTATCGTTCCTCTGAGAGCCAGGTCTTTGCATCCGGCTATGATAAATTGGACCGGTATGTCTCGCATCAACCTTGGGATCCTGACGTACTTGGGAACCAGTTTTTTTATCTCTATGAGCAGGGCAATCATCTCTTCATCGTTGTATGGTTTATATCTTCCATCTTTGTACCAATTTTCCAGCTCGCTGTTTTTTACTACCAGCGTTGGATATAGCTTGAGGCCATCAGGGCGGAAGTATTCATTGCTAAATAGCTCGCGCGACATTTCCAGGTCGTGCGCGGGAGTAGAGCCTGGCAATCCAGGCATCCAGTGGTAGTATACTTTAAGGCCATGGTCTCTTAATAACCTGGTGGCACTGATTATTTCTGCCACTTCGTGTCCCCTCCTGGTTATTCGGTGTATCTCGTTGTCCAGGGTCTGCGCGCCGATTTCCACTCTGGTAGTGCCAAAATCTATCATGCGTTCTATCTCTTCCTGACCGCAGAAATCTGGTCTGGTTTCGATGCATAGCCCAACGCAACGATATTGAGCGTCTTCATTCAGCTTCTTGGCTTCTTCCAGACTGTTTGAGAAAATGCCGTTGAGGGCATCGTAGCAATCCTTGATAAACTGATACTGGTATTCACGGGGATAAGCCAGGAAGGTGCCCCCCATAATTATCAGTTCTATCTTATCCAGAGCGTGTCCCATTTCAGCAAGAGTATGGAGCCTTAATTTTACCTGTTGAGCAGGTTCAAAGTTGCATTTTCTGGCGCGTAGGACTGCAGGAGATTCAATGGTATAACTCTTGGGGGCGTCTGGTGAAGAGGGACAATAGACGCATCTTCCGGGACAGGCAAAAGGTTTGGCCATAACTGCCACTGGCGTTACTCCTGAGATCGTCCGGGAGATCTTCTTCAACCGGCGGCTTTCCTGTTCCTGTAGTTGCTGCATGCTTCGCTCTCTTGTCGCTGATTGCATTACTTTGCTACAGTGTAGCAAGGTTTTTCTCATGACTACAAATGGTGAAGTATTTGATCAAATAGCCGAAAGCTGGTACCGGGTAAGGCACTGGCCATTGCTCAGGGAAGAGATAGAAGAGATAACTCAAAAATGGCATGGAGGGAAACTGCTCAACGTTGGCTGTGCTCATGGGCCTGACTTTTTGCCCTTTGTTAAGGGATTTGAACTCTGTGGAGTGGATATTTCTTATGGAATGCTGCAACAGGCTGTGAAATATGCGACTAAATTCCGCTTTGAGGTGCGTCTGGTCCAGGCCGATGCTGTTTCTTTGCCCTTCCGCAATAGTAGCTTTGATTGGGCAATATCAGTAGCGGCCTATCACCACATCAGAGAGCATGAGGAGAGGGAAGCGGCATTTCGTGAGCTAAACCGGGTGTTGAAAAATGGAGGAGAAGCTTTCTTAACTGTGTGGAATTATGGACAAAGGAGGTTCTGGCTAAGATCCAGAGACCAGGAAGTGCCATGGAACCTCCGTGGCAGGACGGTTTATCGATATTACCACCTTTTCTCCTATGGAGAACTGAAGCAGTTGCTTACCCGGGCGGGGTTTGAGATCCTCGCCATGTCTCCTGAAAGGTCACATCGTTTTCCTTTAAAGATCTTCTCGCGCAACATCTGTGCCCTGGTGAGAAAAGCGTAGTGGGAATGACGCGTTACTCTGTAACGTTGCATCTTGATAGCAAAGCTACTGCTTGAGCAGCTATGCCTTCTTCTCTGCCGATGAATCCCAGCCCGTTGGTACTGGTGGCCTTGATCGTTATGCTCGTCGAATCAATTTTCAGGGCCTGGCCAAGGCGCCTTCTCATTTCTGGAGTAAAGGGCGATAGATGGGGTCGCTGGGCTATGATGGTTATATCTATATTTACTATGGCGAAATTTCTCTCCTTGACCAGATTTCCCACTTCAGCCAGCAATGATATGCTGGAGATATCTTTATATTCTGGAGATCCTGGCGGGAAGAGTGTCCCGATATCGCCAAGATCAGCGGCACCACAGAGGGCATCTATTGCAGCATGAATTGCCACATCAGCGTCGCTCCAGCCGATAAGCCCCTGAGTAAAGGGAATGGTGACTCCTCCCAGAACCAATTTTCGCCCTGGGGCCAGCGAATGGCTATCGTAGCCGATGCCAATTCTCATCCCATAATTCGGAAGGGGGCCTTTATTCTCATCATTGGTGGGTTTCAATTATTTCTCCTTTGCTGCCCTCGCTGCGATGACTTTGGCCAATGCTAAATCTTGAGGAGTAGTTATCTTTATGTTGTTATGATCGCCCATATATAGTTTTACACTGTTTCCCAGAAGCTCCACCGCGGTGGCATCATCGGTAATTTCGGAACCGATCTTTTCATACGCGCGGATAATTATGTCTCCGCGGAAAACCTGTGGAGTCTGTGCTGCCCATAATGTGTCGCGGAAAGGCGTTCCTTTAACCAGTTTCTTTTCATTGATGATCTTGATAGTGTCTGTTACGGGTATAGCGGCGATCGCGGCCCCTGTCTCGCGGGCTGCTTCCAGGCCGTCTTCAATTAATTTTGCGGTTAGAAATGGGCGGGCTCCATCGTGGATCAGTATCCAGTCGTATCCCTTTAGATGGTATAGGCCCCGTATTACTGAGTCCTGTCGCCGCATTCCCCCGGGGCATAGAATTGCCTTGGACCATTTTCTTTCTTCCGTTAATCTCTGTCCCAGCGCCTTGTTTTTGTCGTTTACTACGATGACTATTTGTTCGATGAGCTGGCAATGTTGACACGTGTCGGTAGCCCAGGCCAGCAACGGCTTGCCGAGAATATCGAAGGAGATCTTGTCGATGCTACCGGTGCGCTGGCTTTCTCCAGCGGCCAGTATGATGGCACCTATTTTGGGGTTGCTTCCTCTGTCTGGTTGTGACATTTCTACCTGTTCTTTCTGATGAGCCCCAGGTGCAGGGCCTGCTTTATATTGTTTGCTTGCATTAGATTGATATCGATGGAACTGAGGGAATTGCTCACTTCGCTGTTAGCAGTTGAGGAGAGCTCAGGCAATAGGCATGACTCGAATCCTAACCTGGAGGCTTCGGAAAGTCGCCTCTCCATCTGGGGGACTATTCTAATTTCTCCGTCCAGCCCTACCTCTCCCAGGACAACCAGGCTGGAAACGGGCTGGCATTCCCTGAAACTTGAGGCGATGGCAAGGGAGATTCCTAGGTCAACAGCGGGTTCGCTGATCTTCAGTCCACCGGTGACGTTGACTATGATATCCTGATTAAATAGTTTCAGCCCGGCATGCTTGCTCAATACAGCAATTATTATTAACAGTCGGTTGAAATCTACGCCGTTTGCGATGCGCTTCGGCGGGCTGAAATTATTCATGGTGGCCAGGGCCTGTATCTTCACCAGGAAAGGGCGGCTTCCTTCCAGGGTGGGTACTATTACAGAGCCCACGGTACCTTCTTTGTGTGAGGATAGGAAAAATTGCGAAGGATTGCTTACTTCTATGAATCCAGTGCTCCGCATTTCGAAAATGCCTATCTCGTTTGTGGAACCAAAGCGATTCTTTACACCGCGCAGCAGCCTGTAGTTGCTGGATGAAAAATCACCTTCGAAATAAAGCACCGCATCTACTATGTGTTCCAGTGTGCCTGGTCCTGCAATAGCGCCCTCTTTGGTTACGTGCCCCGTGATCATAATGGGCACGGAGTTTTGCTTGGCCCAATGCTCCAGTTTCAAGGTGCACTCCCTTACCTGGGAGATGCTTCCCGGTATTCCTCCGCCGTCTTCAATATACATGGTTTGAATGGAATCTACGACAACAAGTTTCGAGCTCAGGGTATCCAGATAATCCAGTATTGCTTGTAGGTTGGACTCGGATAGAAAATAAATACCTTCTCCTTTAATGTTGAGGCGCTCAGCCCTGAGTTTAACCTGGTTGACGGATTCTTCTCCGGAAATATAGGCGACTATATTTCCTCTCTCAGCTAATCTGGCTGAGGCTTGAAGTAGCAGGGTGGATTTTCCTATTCCTGGTTCTCCTCCGATGAGAACCAGGGATCCTGGGACCAGACCTCCTCCAAGAACTCTGTCCAGCTCAACGAAACCGAGAGATGTACGCGAGAGGGAATTTTTTGCCACCATGGAGAGCTCCATGGGTTGATTTTCCGTTGTGCTTTTTTGCCCGGAAGGGGAAGAGGTGACGGCGGTCTCTACAAAACTGTTCCACGCATGACAGTTAGGACAGCGCCCTAGCCATTTGGGGCTCTCCTTGCCGCACTCCTGACAGCGGAAAACAGTTTTCTTTCCAGACACTTGGTATGTTCACCACCCCACCAATCGTTGGCCTTGGTTATCTGATGTGGCGCAATGATGCTACGAGGTTGCCTCTTTAACCAGAGGCCTTATTATTATTTTCTCCCCGTCATAATCGATCAGGACGGTATCTTTGGAGGAGAACTCGCCTCGTAGTAGAGCTTCAGATATCGGATCTTCAATCAGGTCTTGAATTGTGCGACGCAGGGGACGCGCTCCAAAGACGGGGTCGTATCCCTTGCTGCCGACGTAATCTTTGGCTTCCAGTGTGATTTCTAGATTGATCTCTTTCTCCTTGAGGGAGCTTATTATTTGATTGAGCATCAAATCTACGATCTGGCGTATGTGCTCTTTATCCAGAGTGTGGAAAACTATGCTGGCGTCAACTCGGTTGAGGAATTCAGGTCGGAAGGTTTTCTTCAGCTCATCGAGTACTTTCTCTTTCATTTTGTCGTACTCGACCTGATCGCCTCCCGCACTTTCGTCTCGAGTCGGGAAACCCATGGTCATTCCCCTCTTGATCAGTTGTGCTCCAACGTTACTGGTCATTATTATGATGCTGTTACGAAAGTCTACATGTCGCCCTTTGGCATCAGTTAAATGACCATCGTCAAAGATCTGCAGCAGTATGTTGAACACATCGGGATGGGCTTTCTCTATCTCATCCAAGAGGATAGCGCAGTAAGACTTCCGTCTAACGCTTTCGGTTAGCTGCCCTCCCTCGTCATATCCCACGTATCCAGGAGGTGCCCCCACGAGACGCGCCACAGTATGGCGTTCCATGAACTCTGACATATCCAGCCTGATGAGAGCATCTTCGCTGCCAAACATGAACTCGGCCAGCGCCCGGGCCAGTTCGGTTTTTCCTACTCCCGTAGGGCCTAGGAATATGAAAACTCCGATGGGATGTCTGGGGTCTTTCAGACCTGCTCGAGCTCTTCTTACTGCTTTGGAGATGGTTTTTACCGCTTCATCCTGTCCGATGATCCGCTTGTGCAGAGATTCCTCCATTTGCAGTAGACGGCTTGTCTCATCGGTAGTTAGTCTGGCTACTGGTATACCTGTCCACATATTTAACACTTCGGCTATGTCTTCTGGAGTGACCGTTGGCCTGCCTGATTCCTGTTTAACTTGCCACTTCTGCTCCATTCTCTTGATTTTTTCCATTAGCTGGAGCTCTCGGTTGTGTAGCTCGGCAGCGCATTCATACTGCTGAGTGGCAAGGGCTGCCTCCTTCTCTTTGCTCAAGCTCTCAAGGGCTCTTTTCGATTCGGTTAGCCCCATTGGTGGACTGCCTCTTATGATGCGTACCCGAGAGCTGGCTTCATCTATGAGGTCGATTGCTTTGTCGGGCATAAAGCGGTCCGGAATATATCTCTCAGCCAGGGAAGTAGCCGTTTGCAGGGCTTCATCCGTTATATCCAGCCGGTGGAATTCTTCATACCTGTGCTTGATGCCGTGTAGAATTTTCTGGGTTTCTTCCAGTGTGGGTTCGGCTACCAGAATCGGTTGAAACCGCCGCTCTAGTGCGGGATCTTTCTCGATATATTTGCGGTAGTCGTCCAGCGTAGTGGCGCCGATGCATTGTATTTCGCCACGCGCTAGAGCTGGTTTTAGCATATTGGCAGCGTCAACTGCTCCCTCGGCAGCTCCCGCTCCTACGATAGTTTGCATCTCATCAATGAACAGGATACAGTTCCCTACTGCCTTGTCTTCCTCGAGAACCTTTTTTAATCGCTCTTCAAATTCACCACGATATTTTGTTCCTGCTACTAGAGATCCTATATCCAGGGCAATTATCCTTTTACCCTGGAGTACTTCGGGAACCTCTCCATTTGCAATGTGTTGGGCCAGCCCCTCTACTATGGCAGTTTTTCCTATACCTGGCTCACCTATGAGCGCAGGGTTATTTTTTGTTCGTCGGCTGAGTATCTGAATCATCCTCTCGATCTCTTTCTCTCGGCCGATGGTTGGGTCGAGTTTATCCGCTCTTGCTAAAGCAGTTAAATCTGTTCCGACCTGATCCAGAATGGGTGTACGCGAAGAAGATTTCCCTGCTGGATGGGGGCGAGTGGCTTCCTGTTTGGAGATGCGGACTACCTCGTCTCGCATTCTCTCTAGGGTGATGCCAAAGCTCTCCAGGACATTGCATGCTACTCCCTGGCCTTCGCGTAGCAGGCCCAGCAGAAGATGTTCGCTGCCAATGTAGCTGGAGTTGAGCCGTCGTGCTTCATCAACGGCGAGTTCGATAACTCTTTTTGCCCCTGGCGACAGATCTATATCACCGCTAATGCTGCGTTTTTCCCCCTTGCCGGCGACGAATTCTATAGCAGCCTGAACCTTGTTTGGAGGAATATCCATGCTATTGAGAATCTTGGTTGCTATACCCGATTCCTCCGATACCAAGCCCAGCAATATATGTTCAGTGTTAATATAAGTGTGCCCTAAACGCTGAGCCTCTCCCTGGGCTCTCGTTAACACTCTACGGGCGCCTTCTGAAAATCTCTCAAATCCAGCAGCCATAATTACTTCTCTTTGATGCTCTCCATATGCTAATTTGTACTGTACCTTAGTATAAGATATGCTTTTTGTGGCGTCAACAATTTGCAGATAATGGGCTGGTTTTCTATCATAGCTAGAACTGTCAGTTTAATTGTTGTTACAAGATGTATAGCCGTGCTGCCTGAATTGTGTCCTCAGAGGAACTTAAGTATAATATCTCGTTATTAGGAATAAATCAGGATAATGCGAATCTGCAGTGGCGAAGTAAGAGGAGCTCAATTGAAGGCTCCTGGGAAGAGTTCTGTGAGGCCTGCGACAAGTATGGTGAAGCAGGCGATATTCTCCATCCTGAATAGCAACGATGCCAGATGGGATCGTGTTCTGGATTTATATGCTGGCAGTGGAGCTCTGGGAATTGAAGCCTTAAGCCGTGGAGCGAGTTGGGTTGATTTTGTAGAGCAAAATCGCAAATGCTGTGATACTATTAGAAACAACTTGCGGAGAACTGAAACTGCAGACCGGGCGCACGTTTATGGTAGTAGCGTGGAAAAAGCGATCGTCTTTCTTAGCGATAGCTATGATGTTATCTTTGCGGATCCTCCTTATTCGTATCCTTCGACGGATTTGCTGGACAGGTTGGCAGAGTCGGAGTTGCTTGAGGGAGGTTCCATGGTTGTACTTTGTCATGCTAACCGGTTTCCTCTGAAGGAAGATTATGGAAGTTTGCATTTAATCAAGCAGCGTCGCTATGGTGATAGTTTTATTTCTATATATCTTATGGAGGAACAGGCATGTTGATTGGCGTTTATCCTGGCACCTTTGATCCCATTACCAAAGGTCACCTCGATATTATAGGTAGGGCTTCGGCTTTGTGCCAGAAGTTAATCATTGGCGTTTATGAAAATAGTGGCAAAAGGCCGCTATTTTCCGTGGAGGATCGCGTGGAGTTAATAAGAGAAGCAATCGTTGATTTTCCTAATGTTCAGGTTAAATCCTTCCATGGCCTCGTTGTTAACTTTGTGCGTTCTGTAGGAGCAAGCGTTATGTTCCGAGGGTTGAGGGCTAGCTCGGATTTCGAACGTGAATTTGGCATGACGTTGTTGAATAAAAAACTTGCACCTGATGTCGAGCTGGTTTGTTTGATGGCAAGTTCTCAATATCAGTTTCTCAGCTCTACCCTGATTAAAGAATTTGCACTATTGGGGGGAAACCTTGAGGATTTGGTTCCTGCTCATGTCGCTGATGCCCTGCGAGGCAAAGTGTTAACTGATTTTATTAGAGATTAAGAGATATATACTAGATGCTGGACTCTTAATTAAGAGGTAAATTTAAGGAGGTGCCAATAATGGCGTACAAAATTACAGATGAGTGCATTGGATGTGGAGCTTGCGAGGTAGAATGCAAGAACAATGCTATAAGTGAAGGAGATACCATTTACGTCATTGATTCTAACAAGTGCACTGAGTGTGTGGGGTGGTTTGAATCACCGAAATGCGTTGAAGTTTGTCCAGTGGATGCTTGTGTTCTGGATCCTGATCACGCAGAGGGCAAAGAAGAGCTTCTGGAAAAGTGGCGCAAATTGAATCCGGGAGAGACTCCCCAGGCAGTCTGAACGCTTTCAGGAATTTGTATAACTGTCTGAGCTAGCTGTATTTGCTGTTATCGTAGATAGTTATTTGGGGTCTCAGCAGCCAAGGGCTTCTTTTATAGGTGCGGCCTTTATCTTGGCAACGCTTCTTCTTTGAGGAAATGCTAGCGCCGGTCGAAGAGCATTTTCCCATATTGGGGGATATCTCTTAGCTGTGTCCAGATAGATTGATCGCTGTAAGATCTTATGGCGACATAGCAGCCACCGCATTTATTGTTGCGGGAAAACCCGGCGATCATATCTTTCTGGTTGGAGTACTTGATGCGGTGATGTGAACAGGGGATGAAACTTCCATCGGGCGTTACGACGAAAAACCTTATGCCTGCTTTACAGTTTGGTATGTATCCCTGTTCAAAAAATTTCAGCGTCTGGCGGAGTTCGCGGGGAGAGCTGGTTATGCAGGAAGACCGTTTCTTCAAATCTATCAGGTTATTGATACCAGTGCTCAGTATTTCCAGGTCTTCTTTTCTGTTGATGCAATGATTTTCATCTCCCGTGCGCAGCTTGCTATAGGCGCTGTAGGATATAGATACGCCCCAATCCTGGGCCTTCTGCGCCAGAGGCACGATATCTTTCATGTTGTCCCTCGTTATGGCAGAATTCAGAGTGATATCGTGATAGCCAAGCTGTGCTAGCTCGGGGACTGTTTCGTTCAGGTGTTTGAATAGACCATTGTGCCGTCGGAACTGATCGTGCCGTTCATCAGGGAAATCCAGCGAGATCGATAACTGGTTCATTCCAGCTTCGTGTAGATCACAGTAGATTTTTTTGTTGAGAAGTACTCCGTTGGTTACGAGAATGATGTAGGGCAAGCCATCGGGTTGTTTCATGGCCTTAACTATGTTTACTATGTCAGTGCGTAGCAATGGTTCGCCACCGGAAATCTGTGCTACAGGGAGATCTAGCGACTTAACCAGTTTTCTGTAGTCATCTGGCTGGAGCTGCTTTTCTCCTGCTATCATGCCGCCAAGGTCGCAGTGGTAGCAATTGCAATTGCAGGAAAGAGTCACTTCGAAAGAGACGACCACGGGTTTTCCTGTTATGTAATTCTTGAAGCCCTTAGCAGCAACTTTTATGCCTTGCCATGGAGAAAAGTTACTCATTTCTTGATGCGATGTCCTCCTGGCTCTGGCGTTTCTTCCTCGGGGGATCGAGATAGAGATCTTGCTTTGTTGTAAGCGGCGGTAATGGCTTCAAGGATGATGGAGCGGAAATTTCCTTTCTCCATTTGGAAAAGTGCCTCTGCGGTTGTGCCGCCCGGCGATGTGACCATGTTCCGAAGCTCAGCGGGATGTTTGCCCATCTCTGCTACAGTCTGAGCAGATCCCAGCACTGTTTGTAGTACCAGCTTCTCTGCTATCTTGCGGGGCAGTCCGATGCGCACTCCAGCATCTACGAGCGATTCAATGAACAGGAAAACGTAAGCGGGGCCACTTCCACTAACTGCTGTCGCCATATCCAGATATTTCTCGTCAGTAACGTAAATTTCCTGCCCCAGAGAGCTCAGTATGGATTGGGCCATCTCTATCTGTTTTTTCTTCACCCGAGGTGTTGCTGTCCAGATAGTCATCCCCTTTCCGATCTGTGCTGGCATATTGGGCATAGCCCGAACTATAGTTGTGCAATTTAATCCCTTGCGCAGCTGAGATAAGCTGATGCCAGCTATTATGGATAGCACCAGCTGCCCTGATGAGATCTCTATGCCTTCTATGGCCTTGGCCATGTCCTGGGGTTTTACCGCCAGGATGATAATATCAGCCCCGTGAGTTGCCCTCGAGGCGTCCGTTGATGAGCTGATGCCATATTCTGAACATAACCATTTGCGGCGGGATGCGCTGATATCGTGAACCGATATTTCCTGCGGGGAGGTAGTGCCAGTGACCAGCAGGCATTTGATAATTGCCTCTCCCATGGTTCCCCCGCCAATGAAGGATATTTTCATTTTATAACAAAGTTTACCACTCGTCCGGGAACATAAATGGTCTTTAAAATCTCTTCGCCTTTGGTATAACTTTTAATCTTTGTCCGTTCCCAGACCAACTCTATAACCTCGGCCTCGCGAATGGAAGCGGGTACGAGGACTTTGTCCCTTAGTTTACCATTTATTTGTATTGCCAGTGTAATCTGTTCTTCTTCAGCTAATC
>CAZVCX010000036.1:0-2648 GCA_964626375.1 uncultured Dehalococcoidales bacterium
AATCTGGTGCATTGTAAGCGCATCCGGGTAGAAGTGCGTTTAGAGATGTTCCGAGTTTGGTGAAAGTAAAGGAGGAAAGTAGCAATGATAATCGAGAGACTGCCTCGAGTGATCGCCATCGTTCTGCTAACGATGGCGCTTTTTTCGGTATCGTGCAGTGGTGATGAATCTACGCAGCCCAGGACGTATTCGGAAGCGCCTCAGATGATGATCGATACCGACAGACAATATACTGCTGTCATTGAAACGGAGAGGGGAGAGCTGGTACTGGAGCTATTCGCCAGCGATGTTCCGATGACGGTTAACAACTTCGTGTTCCTTTCCCACGAAGGGTTCTATGATGGCACGACCTTTCACCGCGTTATTCCCGGCTTTATGGCTCAGGGTGGAGATCCCAGTGGAACGGGAGCTGGCAACCCCGGCTATTCTTTTCCCGATGAGTTCACTCACCATGCTCATGGTACGGGAACTCTATCGATGGCCAATTCTGGCCCTGATACCAACGGCTGCCAGTTTTTCATTACCTATGCTCCTCAACCGCATCTGGATGGCAAGCACTCGGTGTTTGGTCAGCTAACGGAAGGAATGGAGGTCCTCGAGAGCATCGAGTCGGGTGATACCATCTTGAAAATAACCATACGGGAAGAATAATTGATCTCAAGCTGGAGGAGCATGCATCGAGCTCGTTGTTGCTCCTCTTCGCTCATGTGATCAGGCGTTTGGTTTTGTCGAATGGCAGCGTTTTTTGCTGGCACGCCGGGTATTTTGATTGCTAAAAGAAGAGCAATGATATGGCTAGAATAATGACCCTCTCCGAGGCAGTGAGCGCATTGATAGAAGATGGTAGCCATATTGCTCTGGGGGGATTCACCGCCAACAGAAATCCCATGGCGGTTAGCTATGAAATCATAAGACAAAAGAAAAGGAAGCTGCACGTTTACGTTCACTCGCATGGGCAGGCACTTGACCTGTTGATAGGAGCTGGCTGCGTCAGGAGAGTGGAGCTGGCATATGCTGGAATGGGAAGATTCGCTCCCACGATGGTGAGATTTAGAAAGGCAGTGCAAAATGGCGAGATAGAGTGGGAAGACTATACCAATTACCAGATGGCGCTACGGTTTTTTGCCGGATCGCTGGGCATACCATTTATGGCGACCAAGACCTCGCTGGGGTCGGACATCCTGTTGAAAGAGGGCTTCAGCGCCGAAACGAGATTGGAAGATAAAGTTGCCAGAAAGAAGGTGGCCATGATCAATAGCCCTTTTGCAGAAGATGGAGATAAGGTTGTGCTGGTGCCGGCAATAAACGCTGATGTTGCTCTGGTACATGCTCAGTACGTTGGAGATAAGGGAACGGTGCGCATAGAAGGGTTGAAGTTCGCCGATGTGGAGATAGCGAAATGTGCCAGCAAGCTTATCGTTAGCTGCGAGCAAATTGTTCCTGAGTCCTTTTTGAGGCGCAATCCGGATGCAAACTGCCTGCCGTTTTTCTTTGCCGATGCCGTCGTTCTGGCGCCTCAAGGAGCGCATCCCACTGGCTGTTTCAACCGCTACGATTATGATGCGCAGCACCTCAAGATGTATCGCCAGATGGCGGAGGACGATGAGAAGTTCAAGGAATACCTGGATGAATGGGTATATGGTGTCCCGTGTCATGATGAATATCTGGCCAGGGTGGGTAGAGAGAGGTTATCGGAAATCGAGGCGACCCCTGGCTTTGGATTTCGAATGGGGTTGAACAGGAGTTAGAGTAAAACAATGCAATGCGCGCCGAGAGAGATGATGGCCATCGCCGCGGGCAGAATGATTAAGAACGGAGATATCGTTTTCTGCGGTACCGGGCTTTCCCTGATAGCTGCGACCGTTGCCAAACTCATGTATGCACCGGAAAGCGTTATCTTTTTTGAAACGGGCGGAATCGACACGGAATTGCCTGAGTTGCCCCTGACTGTGTCCGACTCGCGCGTTATGTACGGGACCAGCATTAATGCAGGACTGCTGGAGTCCTTTTCCATTCTGGGGAACAGGAAGCTCTATACCCGGGCTTTTCTGGGCGCGGCTCAAATAGACCGCTTTGGCAACTTGAACAGCTCTTCTATTGGAGATTACCTGCACCCTGTAGCCAGGTTTTCTGGCAGTGGAGGTGGCTGTGATGCCGCCTGCCTGGCTGCCGAGGTTATCGTTTTTCTGGAGCATGGGAAAAAGCGGTTCGTAGAGAAGCTGGATTATCTGACCAGCCCGGGATGGCTTTCGGGACCCGGGGCGAGAAGAGAGGCTGGATTGTACAGGGGTGGACCGGGAGCTGTCGTTACCGATCTGGGGATAATGAAATTCGATGAGAATACCAGGGAGATGTACGTGCATGAGTATTATCCAGGTATAAGCCCCCGGGAAATAGAAGCGAACACCGGCTTTGCAATAGATATATCGAGGGCGGTTGAGTCGGAACCGGTCACGGCAGAAGAGATGCGCATTTTGCGGGAGAATATAGACCCTCAGCGCCTTATCATCTAAAAGCTTTGAGAGCGGCATAATCACTCGAGATCTATTTCGTGGCATTGATTGCTGAATCTGTTGGCATTGCGCAAATCTCCTGCGTTCCTATGGGTTCGTTGGACAATCGATATATAAGGTAAAATAGAAAAGATA
>CAZVCX010000037.1:0-12165 GCA_964626375.1 uncultured Dehalococcoidales bacterium
CGTACTTGTGGAGTGCTCGTTTCTGTTAAGGAACAGTCTCCTGATATCGCTGCTGGGGTGAGCTGTTCGCTGGAAGCGAGGGACGATAAGCAGAGTGAAGAAATTCTGGATAAGATGGGGGCGGGGGATCAGGGCATGATGTCAGGATTTGCCTGTAAAGAGACTCCGGAGCTTATGCCTCTGCCTATTGTGCTGGCGCACAGGTTATGCTATCGCCTTGCTCAGGTAAGAAAAGAAGGAATTATTCCCTATCTCCGCCCTGACGGTAAGTCTCAAGTTACCATCGATTATAATCATGGCCTTCCCAAGAAGGCAACCTGCGTTATCCTGGGGGCCCAGCATGATCCTGGCGTAGAGCACAGCAGAATAGAGCATGATCTCATGGAGGAAGTGGTGAACAAAGTAATGCCATCCGATCTTATGGATGGCACCATATTTCTGGTGAATACTGCTGGACAGTTTGAGATAGGTGGGCCAGTGAGCGATACTGGATTTACAGGGAGGAAGATAATTGTGGATACTTATGGCAGTGCCTCCCGCCATGGAGGAGGATGTTTTTCTGGCAAGGATCCCACTAAAGTTGATCGCTCTGCCGCTTATATGGCTAGATATGCTGCCAAGAATTTGGTGGCAGCGGGATTGGCCGATTACCTTGAAATCCAGGTTGCCTATGCTATTGGCAAGGCTTCTCCTCTGTCGTTGACCGTGGAAACATTTGGCACGGGGAAGATATCAGGCGAAGCCATGCTCGACCTTATCGGAAAACACTTCGACTTTCGGCCTGAGGCAATCATAAGAACATTGAATCTGCGCCGCCCCATTTATCGCCAGACGGCCGCTTACGGGCACTTTGGCAGGTGCGACCTTGATCTTCCCTGGGAGAAAACAGATAAAGCGGATATATTGAAAGCTGAAGCAAAGTTTTAACGATATTTTTTCAGAGTGAAGATTGGTAAATCCACTTGGAGCAGTATAATAGCCCGCGGAGCCTGGCCGGAAGAATTAGATTGACTGGCGTCATTCTTTACCTGACAGCACACGCTGCTGTTTTTCTGGTGCTCTCCTCGCTCACTCTTGAAGAAAGGCGCGACAACTTATGCCAAAGGGGACCAGTTCACAAGTCTTTTGTTCTATACCCCTGCTGATTATCAGGGCGAGCTATCTTATTTGAACAGCCCTTAAGGCCAGTTTGCTCTCTTCCTGTCCGATCATAAAACGCAGCCCCATTAAAATGAGTACGTGCAGAAAAAGACCAATAACTGCTGTCATCTGCTCTTCATAAAAAGCAAAAACCTGGGTTATCAGGATGGAGATAAGTACGGCATAATGAAATATTCTGTAAGCCAGCAAGCGAGAGCGCCAAATAGATACAATACCTAGCATGACCAAAACTCCAGATACAGTGGGAGAGAGAATTTGTACCCAGTCGATAACAAAAACCGGCCGCTCCTGCATATGTAGCACGATCCCCCCAACCACCAATACGATTATCAGGATTAAGCCAACTGCGATGATAACGCGCCTGTAGGTATAGCGTCCGTTTTGAGCAATGGAAATCAGGGCTGTCCCGAGTGCGGCGACAACCACCACACCGATAATGAGATTCAACCAGGTCAGTCCGGTGACCGACTGGTAGAGATCACTTATTGAATTGATTACAAATAGTAAGACAAGAGCACCGGTAAACCACCACCGGCGGATAAGCCACGCGTAGGCTTTGCGCAGTAGTTTGCGAAAGCGCTGCAGGAAGTGCGGGCGGCGCCCCGGGGAGGCATCCATGCGCTCTATGGCGCGGCGCAGCGGCTCCAACATCGGATCAAGGGGATCGCATTGTTCCAGCAAAGAAAGGGCATAGCTTCGATCCTCGGGGCTGTAGTCGTGTAAAGCCCCCTGCTTTGCATATTCGAGCGTATTGACTAGCGCTGCCTGCGTGGACAGCTTCTGCGGTCGCTGTATAGCCCGTATTCCTATAAAGAGCACGATAAAAGTGATGTAGATGAGGGCAACAGACGGCTGATAAAAGTAATCGTTACTCAGGGTGATAAACTTCCCCAGCTCGTCTATAAATGTACCGAAGCCAATTCCCCCGATAATGGCTGCCAGTCCCTGGCCTGAGCGCCCGAGAAATGTCAACAGCATGAGGAGTCCCGCCAGCATTAAGAGGCCACCCCAAAGCATATGTGCGATATGTAAGTCCCCCACGATAATATGCCCGGCGATAGGTATATGGTATACGATATACTTATGGGAAAGATAGAGATAGAGACGGATGAACAGCACGGCTGCCACAGCGGCGATGAAAAAGTTCTCCAGCAACACACCCGCCTGCACATTACGAACAAATGTCTGCTCGCCTGTGCAGTGCTTTGATAACCATCCAAAAAGGTTCATGGCAGGACCACCTATCCACAAATCCGGGGCTATTTTCCGCCTGTTCCCGGGAGACCTTCCGGTACTGCATCTGTGGAGCCTCTTACCGGAGCATTTTCCTCAGATTCTGCCGGCTGTTCCACAATAATGCGAGTATCGTCGTCATCTTTTTCGACGAATTTCAGCACGGCCTTGCCATGCACAGGCATGACAAGCACCTCTGTTTCGTTTTTAAGCGTCAGTAGCACGCCGTCGGTATTCTCCGCGAAGCGGTCAATAACACCCCTGTCCGGGACCACTAGATGTGTGATGCCGTCAGGTATATCCAGGTATTCTCTGGCTTCCTCCAGACCTTCGGTGCCATAATCGCTGGTGCCTTCCCCTGCTGTAAACAGGTGACCAAAAGACTCATCAATGTCCTTCCCCAGACCATAGACCCAGTATTCTGGAAGATAGTAGGTCAGGTGGCGGAACCCTCCCGTGCCATGTACTACTGTAAGCACCGCGGTAGTATCAGGGTCAAAAGTCTCTGCCAGGTTGATAAATTGGTCCCAGTAGTCATCATTGGTCTGTATATCATACTGGCGAACGAACAGTGCCGGGCCCTCAGTGTCTTCGGTCGAGACCAGTTTGAACAGGGGCAGAGAACCGAATAGCTCATTTGCCACCTCGCGGATGTCATTGGCCCGCTCCGAACTCGCCATTGCGTAGACTGCCTTTGGGCCATGCAGGAAACCCATAACGTTGGCCGCCACAAAAATGATGACAAGAACCACGGGAATTGCCACCCGGCGCAGCATAATCATGCTGCTTTGCCTGGCTGCGAAGGGTAATTGTCCATCATGGACACGATGTGTGAAAGTCTCAAGGGACATCCCTATCCAGAGGAATAATACCGGAAGTATCATAAGCATATAACCGAGTTGTCCCGTGTGTACAAGAATGTATGTGGCCAGCGGGGGACAGAACCAGAGCAGGAAAAATTTCCTGTCTTGAGTTGTTAACCGGGCAAGTGGTCTGCCCTTAGACCAGTGCCCAAGAGCTATTATCAGCAGTCCTACATTTGCTCCTATCAGTATGCCTCCCAAAACGTATGCTGCATTGTGAACCAATCCGGATACACTGAATTCAAAAATAGAAGTGGGAACCACAACCATGCTGGCCAGTCCGGCTGAAGCGCGGATGTAAGCTATGGGGTCGCCCGCAAGTATAAATAGAGGGATTAGCCATGCCGAGTTTCCTGCTACCAGGAGACCGAGAGCGTGCAAACGATGGCGCCAGCAAAACGGCCAGACCAGGTACAACCAGAGCGGCATAAGGAAAAGCGCACCGCTTTGCCGCACCGACCCGAGGAAGACAAGGAGTATGGTGGCGATAAACAGGTGGCGGAGCGACATCCTAGTTCTGGCTTGATAGCCAGCCCATAGAAAGAACAGCGCCAGGGCCATCTCCAGGGAGTAGCTCAAAGCAACCTCGCTGTAGAACCATACCAGCGGGGAAAGCCCAAAGACCACTGCCGTCACGATAGCGTAGCGTCGGGACATAAAATATGATGCCAGCAGAAAGAGTGCTGCCGGCGCGGCGGCGCCACTTATCACGCTCAGCGTTGTAAGGCTGGCATTGGCTTCCCCTATCAGATGGTTCAAAACCCAGCCGAGAGCGATGTATCCAATGTATCCGGGAGGGTGGGGCTGGTGGTGCTCAAGGTTGAAGAAGTTGGTTCCGAGGGCGTAGTTGACGGCGTCCCAGTTAATCAGGAACTCGGCGCGAATAGGAAGGCGCAGGGCAAGAAACCCGAGGAAGATGGCGAGCAGAATGAGTCGTGGAGCATGAGGCGCTATCTTGTTCCCGGCAGCGTATACTGCTGTCGCAGCACGGTCCTTCAACCTCTCTAGCGATTGTATATTTACTCCCATCGGTATAAAATGGCGACCCTTCCCTATTATTATTTTGTGTCTCTTGGGCGAGCAAACGCGGGTCATCTGACAACTCTAACCGTGGCAATACCTGCCAGTATGCCAGATTACGTTTAAGATATAGGGATATTCTCTTTTTCACATTGCTTAATCTCTACCCTAAAATAATAATTTCTTCATATCCGGATGTCAAGGCTTAGTCTCTTTCAATACAAGATGAGCCTGGAGGGGGTATTGATTTCTAATACAAGAAGAGCCTGAGAAGTTAGGGCAACTCGTTTATGCTTGGGGCATGCGACTGATGATGAACGATAGGAATTTACAGACAGTCGAACAGGTCAGGCAATTTCTGGGAGGGAGTGAGGCGCTTGAATTCAGGGCGCTATCGGTGGGAGAGAAATACAAATGGATAGAGGAGGTGCTAATAAGGTTTAGATATCATGGACTTAAAAGGTCAGAGAAAGGGGTGCTACGGCGATACATTGAGAGGATTACGGGTTATTCCCGATCACAGGTATCACGACTAATAACGGACTACAAACGGAGTGGGCAGATAAAACAGGCTCCATATCGAAGGCATCGATTCCCCAAGAAGTATACTCCAGCAGAGGTTATCTTATTGGCAAAGACAGATGAATTGCATGGATGGTTAAGTGACCAGCCACGAAGAAGATTATGGAGCGGGAATGCGAGGTTTATGGGAATACTGAGTTTAAGAATATCTCGCGAATATCTGTGGCTCATCTGTACAATCTACGAAGTAGCAATGCTTATCGAGGCATAACCAGGCGATTTACCAAAACGAAACCTGCTGTATCCAGGATTGGAGAACGTATCAAACCGGAAACGAAAGGAATGCCTGGTTACATTCGCATAGACACGGTTCATCAAGGGGATATGAATGGCAGCAAAGGGGTATATCATATCAATGCTGTGGATGAGGTTACACAGTGGGAAATCGTAGCCTCTGTGGCAAGGATATCAGAAGCCTACCTGGTGCCAGTACTGGAAACCATGTTGGCAGAGTTCCCTTTCGTTATCAGGGGTTTTCATTCCGACAATGGCTCTGAATTTGTGAATCGCATAGTTGCTCAGTTGTTGAATAAGCTGCTGATTCGTTTCACCAGGTCCAGACCCAGACACAGCAATGATAATGGTCTGGTGGAGTCTAAGAATGGCTCCGTGGTGCGCAAACAGTTAGGATATGCTTATATCCCACAGAGCTGCGCTGAACTGCTCAATGGGTTCAATGGAGAGTTCTTTAACCCATATATCAACTTCCATCGCCCCTGTTTCTTCCCGGTTTCTGTTGTTGACATCAAAGGCAAGATCAAGAAAACTTATCCCTATAAGGAGGTGATGACGCCGTATGTAAAGTTGAAATCATTGTCCCAGTCTGAGAGCTACTTGCGTCCTGACGTTACTTTCGAACAACTGGAGACAATCGTTAACCAAATGAGCGATAATCAATTTGCAGAAAGGATGGTGAATGCTCGTTCCAAGCTCTTTCAACAAATCTCAAGATTTGCTGTCAGGGTTGCCTGAAATCCCTTTGCTCAGGCTCATTTTTCAATTAGAATAGACTGAGTTCTGGAAGAGGTTCATTCAGCTTTTGCGTAGTATCAATTGCATCAAGTGATTTTAGAGTGCTGGAGGGTTTTGTTGACAGATTAGTAGGAAATATCAGATAATACTTACATAACTTATTATGGCGAGTAAAAGAGAAAAAATAAGCAGACGAGCAGTGGGCAAATGCTTTGGGTCCACCTCGGTTGGGCCAAGAGGGCAACTGGTGATTCCTGTGGAAGCGCGGAAGGAATTGGGCATGGATGTTGGTACCAGGCTGCTGGTTTTCAGCCACCTTGCGGATAAAGGGCTTCTGTTGGTCAAAGTCGATGCTGTGGAGGAACTGATCGATCTCATTAGCTACCATACCGATGAGATCATAAAAATGCTCCGGAATAGCGAAGCTGCTATAGTGACGATTGAGAATGAAGATGCCAGCAGTTAATACTTTTGTCAGATTAATCCGTTCGGTCTTGTTGATGGAATTGCCCGTCATTTGAATCTCAGCGAAGAAAGGAGGGTAATTAAGCACTTATCAAGATAACTTTCCTTTTTCCTTTGGTTTGTTTTTGTGATAGCCTGTATATCGGCTGCGGTACAGGTGAGCTAAGAAGCCAGCCGTTTTTCTCAGTATGGAGGTTAATTGAAAATGGATAAATTGAAAAAGGGATGCCTGCTTTTGGTAGTGATAATGTGTTTGATGGCCGTTGTTTTCAGCGGATGTAGCCAGCCGGCTGCTCCGCCGGAAGTGGTGGCAGTCGACCGGGGCGAGTTGGTCCAGAGCGTTTCCGTTAGCGGCAGCCTGGAGATGCCTCATAAGATAGGCCTGTCTTTTGGCACAACGGGGACGGTTAAGGAAGTATGCTGTAGTGAGGGAGACAGGGTGAGCGAGGGCGATGTTCTGGCAAGGCTCGACGTTCCCACACTTGAATCAACGGTAAAGATGAGGGAAATCGATTACCAGGTGGCTGAGATTAACCTCATGCGAACAATTTATCCTAACTATACCAATGTTTACGCTACTGATTTGCCCGGTACATGGCTGGCACTGGAAGAGGCTCAAAATAGTTTGGCAGAAGCCGTGAAATTGCTGGAGGCGGGGCGTGGAGATGAAGCGGGAGCTTTGCTGCAACAGGTTAATGACAGTTTGTTGGAAGCTCGGAAGAAAGCACAATACCGTCCGTGGGCAGTCCCCTTTTCCGTTAAATTGCTGGAGTTGCAGCTTGACCAGGCTGGAGTTGCCCTGGATATGGCCAGAACGGAGTTGGATAAGGCAAGGATCGAGGCTCCCTTTAGTGGTATCGTAACCAGCGTAGATATAAAGGAAGGGCAGGACTTACATAGCGCGAACTATGCGACTCCAGCGATAATGCTGGTGGATCCCGTCGAGGTCAAGATGGAAGGCCTCATCGATGAAATCGATATCGCTCAGGTGCATGAGGGGCTCGAAGCCGTAGTTGTTCTGGATGCTTTGCCTGATGAGGAGGTGATGGGGGAGGTGACCTTTATTTCTCCCTCTGGCACTACTCAGATGGGCGTAGTATCTTACAAGGCAACCATATCACTGAAGAACCCTGGAGGTAATCTCAAAGATGGCATGAGCGCGACCGCTGATATAGTTATCGAAAGTCGCGATGATGTACTGTTGCTGGCGAACCGTGCCATCAGGGGTAGCTGGGACGATCCATGGGTTGAAGTGCTTGGTGATGAGGGGCAGGTTGAGCAGAGACAGATCGTCCTGGGCTTGTCCGATGGAATGGATGCCGAGGCAATCTCGGGATTGAGCGAAGGAGAGAAAGTGGTCGTGCCCGATGTGCCGCCTTCCTCTGGTTTTTTCGGTATGTGAAGTTAGATGATCGAGCTGAGAGACATAACGAAGGTATATAACACCGGGCAAACGCAAGTTCTTGCCCTCGACAACATAAGCTGTAATTTTAAACAGGGCGAGATGATATCCATTATGGGGCCATCTGGCTCGGGCAAGTCGACTATGATGAATATACTGGGCTGTCTCGACAGGCCTACTTCGGGGCAGTATTACCTGGACGGAGTGGAAGTGAGCAAGCTGTCGGACAATGAACTGGCTGAGATAAGGAATAAAAAGATTGGCTTCATCTTCCAGAGCTTCAATTTGCTACCGCGAACCTCAGCCCTTGCTAATGTGGAATTGCCGCTCATCTATGGCGGAAGTGGTAATCGGCGGCAGAAAGCGTTGAAAGCCTTGGAATCGGTGGGGCTGGGACACAGGGTTGGCCATAAGCCCAGCGAGCTATCGGGAGGAGAACAGCAGAGAGTAGCCACTGCCCGGGCGCTGATAAATGAACCATCCATAATACTGGCTGATGAACCTACTGGTAACTTGGACACCCGGACCAGCCATGAAACGATGCAGCTTTTTAAGCGGCTGAATGATATGGGAATAACTATCGTTCTGATCACCCATGAGGCTGATATCGCTGCTTACACTCAGCGTACTATTAGAATTCGAGATGGGCATATAGAGGCATGAAATTTAAAGATTGTTTTGCTACGGCGCTGCGGGCACTGTTGAGCAACAAGCTTAGATCTGCCCTGACCATGCTGGGCATACTCATTGGCGTTGCTGCGGTTATTTCGGTGATGTCGTTGGGAAGGGCGCAGGAGACTGAGACACAGGAAGCTTTTGCTTCTCTGGGGTCCAATCTTATCTATGTAATGCCTGGCCCCGATGTTGGCATGGCGGGAAGCTCCTCCTCGTTGACTATGGAGGATGCCGAAGCCATCGCCGTGTATGCTCCCTCGGTAGCGATGGTGTCACCTGTGATGCAGACTACCTGTCAGGTTGTGGCGGGGAGGGGAAGGGGTAAGGGAAAGACTGCAGGCGGGGCTCCTGACTACTACTGGGTCAACAATGTTGAAATGGAATGGGGCAGATTTATCGATGAAAACGACTATAATTCCAGGACACGGGTAGCCGTTCTGGGTAACAGCCTGTCCGAAACTCTTTTTCGGGCAATGAATCCCGTAGGCCAGAGCGTGAGGCTTGATGGCCGTAAATTCAATGTCGTGGGAGTTATGGAAAGCAAGGGGATGGGTTTTGGTACTGAGGATCAGATGGTATACATTCCACTGAGCACCTTGCAATCTACTCTAATGTCTACAGAGATGAGTGGTTCGGGGAGCAGTGTGCAAGCTATCACGGTACAGGCCAGGAGTTCTGACGAGATAGCTCGAGCGGAGAGCGAGATCGAGTCCATTTTGCGGCAGCGCCACAGGATAAGGGAAGACGAGGATAACGATTTCAGCGTTATCAGCATGCAGGCAGTCTCTCAGATAGCGAACCAGCTTATGGGAATATTACAGATAGTGCTTGTAGCCATAGCGGGCATATCGCTGCTCGTTGGGGGCATTGGAATAATGAATATCATGCTGGTTTCGGTAACCGAGCGCACCAGGGAGATTGGTCTGCGCAAGGCTGTGGGAGCCAAGCATCGGGATATATTGATGCAGTTTCTCACCGAAGCAGCCGTGCTCAGTTTCTGGGGTGGAGTTATTGGTGTGGCTTTGGGGTGGCTGATCGTCTGGATAGCGTCTACTATAATGGGAGGAATGGGATTTTACTTCTCTGCTGTAATTCCCGGGGACGTAATCGCACTGGCGGTGGGTGTGGCAGTTATCGTTGGCATCGCCTCCGGCATATATCCCGCTGCTCGTGCAGCGCGCCTGGATCCCATCACGGCATTGCACCACGAGTGAACGGAGTTACTTGCCCTGAATTAAGGAGAGGAACTCTGATCGCGTAACGGACTTGCTGCGGAAAGTTCCTCTTACCGCTGAAGTTACCGCGTTGGTTCCTGGTTTCTTGATTCCTCTCATGGTCATGCAGAGATGCTCTGCCTGAATGATTACACCTACGCCCTCCGGGTTAAGAGTCTCAAAAATGGCATCGGCAATTTGCTTGGTCATTCTCTCCTGAAGCTGGGGTCGCCTGGCAAATATCTCTACCACGCGAGCTAGCTTGCTCACACCCACTATCTTGCCACCTACCCGGGGGACGTATCCCACGTGCGCCACTCCGTAAAAGGGCAGGAAGTGATGTTCGCACATGGAATAGAAGGGGATGTCCCTCAGAATTACCATCTCATAGTGCCCTTCTTCGAAGCCTATGGATAGCTCTGCAGCGGGATCGGCGGTCATTCCGGCGAATAGCTCTTCGTACATTTCGGCTACTCGCAAGGGAGTATTTTCTCTGCTCTCGGTCGAAATGCCATCCCCCAGTGCTTCTAATATGGTAGCCATAGCCAGCTTGATTTTATTCTGATCTGGCATTTTATAGTCCTCTCTTTACATAATATGTACTGCTTGCATCCTGAGTGGCGTAGAAGTCAGATCCAAGATAGAGAAGTGGCTTTATTCTGCTGGCATTCAAGACAAGATTTTCATCAAAGGCTTCCTCGAGGAAATGAACGGTAACAATTTCCCCCACCACCCAGTTGTGGTCGCCATAGAACCTGTCGTCTATTAATCTGCATTCGTAAGCGACATAGGCATCTTTTAGTACGGGAACGCTGGTCTTCAGCGGCTGTTCCTTTTCTATGCGGAACTTTCCAAACTTGTTTATTTCTCGTCCCGAGGTACCGCCGAGGCATGCTGCCAGGGATGCCTTTTCCCAGGGAATGAAGTTGAGCCCGAATTCATTGCTCTCTGCGATGAGCTGGTAGGTAAATCTGCTGGGTGCCAGCGAAACGCCGTAAATAGGGGGATCAATGGAAATGGAGCTATGCCAGGCGGCGGGCATGGCGCTTTCTCTGCCTCCGGCGCTGGCAGTTACTATGAGTGCTATCTTGGGATAGTGATGGTTGAACTTGGTTATAAGTTCACTACTCGTCTTTGCCATATAGGTCTCCTTTTTCTTTGTCCTTATGTCTATCGCAGCCCCAGGGTTTCTTCTACACGGGCCAGGTCGGCGGGTAGCTCTGCTGGTGCCTGAGCATATTTTGCTGGTGTGCCGGGGTCTTTCAGCCCATTGCCGGTTATGATGCAGACCACCCTCTTGTGAGAGAGGTCCTCTTTTTTGGTCCACTTGATGAGTCCTGCTATAGAAGCGGCCGAAGCTGGTTCACCAAATATTCCGTCTCTGCCAGCGAGCAGCTTGTATGCCTCTAGGATTTCTTCGTCCGTTACCGAATCGATAATGCCTCCGGATTCGTCCCGGGCAGCCTCTGCTTTTTGCCAGCTGGCGGGGTTGCCGATGCGGATTGCCGTGGCGATAGTTTTAGGATGTTTCACCGGTTTGCCCAGTACTATTGGAGCGGCGCCGGCGGCCTGAAAGCCCATCATTCTGGGGCGGTGAGTTGCCTTGCCAAGGCCGTAGTATTCTGAAAAACCTTTCCAGTAGGCGGTAATGTTACCGGCATTGCCCACAGGTATGAAGAGGTAGTCGGGAGCATCTCCCAGTTCATCCACGATTTCAAAAGACGATGTTTTTTGCCCTTCTATACGGTAAGGATTTATCGAATTGACCAGAGTAATGGGATATTTCTCGGTTAGAGCGCGGACGATCTGAAGTGCCTGATCGAAATTTCCCTTTATGCCTATGATCTGTGCATTATGTATGATTGCTTGAGCGAGCTTGCCCATGGCTATCTTTCCCTTGGGAATGATGACGATGGCTTTGAGTCCAAACCGGGCTCCGAAAGCAGCGGCTGAAGCGCTGGTGTTGCCCGTAGAAGCGCAGATAATGCTGGAGCTGCCCTTTTCTATCGCATTGGCTACAGCCACTACCATGCCTCTGTCCTTGAAAGATCCCGTTGGGTTGCAGCCTTCGAGCTTGAAATAGAGCTCACCGCAGCCGAGGTCTTTTTCCAGACCTCGTGATCTTACCAGCGGAGTATTTCCTTCTCCCAGCGTTATAGTAGGGGTATTGGAGGTGACTGCTAGAAATTCACGATATTTATGTAGAATGCACTCTTCCATTCTTCCTCCAGTTGTTATAGCTGAAATTGTAATCATGAGAGCGATAAATGCCCTCTTCTGCTATGCCAGTATCTGGATAACCATCGTTTTTGCTTTCACTACTTCCAGATGATCTATTTTGGCCAGCGCAGCTCGCAGCTCTTTCTCTCGTACCGTATAGGTAGTGACGATAACGGATACCGCTTTGGCTGACACCTCTGCCTTTTGAATGACGGAAGCCAGGCTGATTTTGTGGTCTCCCAGAATCCGAGTAATTTGTGCCAGCACTCCCGGCTGGTCAACAACTGTTAACCTGAGGTAATACCTGGCTTCAATGTCTCCGGCGTCGTTCAGGATGATGGGAGCGCTGGTTGTAGGC
>CAZVCX010000038.1:0-2614 GCA_964626375.1 uncultured Dehalococcoidales bacterium
AATGACCCCACCTCCTATTCCAGTGCTCACAGTAATATAGAGAAGATTGGAGACTTTCTTCCTCATTCCAAAGAGCCACTCTCCCAGAGCTGCCAGACTGGCATCGTTACCTACATAGACAGGTAGACCAAAATGATCTTGAATGATTCTCCCCAGAGGGATTTCATGCCATCCAGGCAGATTGGGAGAAAATATAATTTTGCCTTGCGCAACATCAACGATGCCAGCGGCCGCGACACCCACTCCCAAAAGCTGTTGTACACCAATTCCTCCTTGGCGCAGAGTTTCTTCCGCAGTCACCAGTATCCTCTGCATTACGCTTTCTGGCCCATCGGATGCTGGCGTAGGCACAACTTTACGATAAAGGATCTCCCCTTTGCCTGTAGACAACGCCGTGGCAATCTTAGTACCCCCCAGGTCTATTCCCAAAATTATCCTGTCCTCCTGGCACTTATGCGCTTCCAGCCTGTTCATAACGCTATCCATCAAGGTTATGCTACTGTGCTCAGAGAGGCTTGTCAAAAAAGCAAGCTAGAGATAGAATGGGGAGCATCCCTAAATGGTGAATGAAGGAAATAAAATGAATATGAAAGTGCGGAAAGCTGTTGTTGTTGCTGCAGGAAGAGGAACGCGTTTCTTGCCCTTTACTAAATCTGTACCCAAAGAAATGCTACCTCTTATAGATAAGCCCGTTATCCAATATGCAGTTGAAGAAGCCGCTTCCTGCAATATGGACCTAGTAGTTATAGTAACAACCCCAGACAAAATAGCCCTGGAGAAATACTTTGCCAGAGATACAGAACTGGAGCACATCCTGCAAAAAACGGGTAAAGATGACCTGCTGGCAAAAATAAAATGCCTTCCTGACCTGGCCAATATTTGTTTCGTACACCAGAAAGAGCAACTGGGTTTAGGTGACGCCGTGCTTTCTGCTAGAGCGGTGATAGGTGAAGAACCCTTTGCCGTCATATTGCCCGATGACCTCTTTGAACAGAGAGAGGGGATACTACAAAAAATGCTCGAGGCCTTCCATAAATATCAGAGCAACATCATTGCCCTGAGGGAGGTTAACGAAGAAGAGATAGATAGGTATGGAGTGGCCAAGGTTAAGGAGTTAACAGAGCACATATGCCAGGTAGTGGATCTCGTAGAGAAACCTCGACTGGCAGATGCCCCTTCTGATCTGGCGATAATGGGAAGATATGTACTAATGCCTGATATATTTGAAGAGCTTGCCGCCACTTCCAAAGGCATTGGAGGAGAAATCCAGCTAACTGATGCTTTAAAACGCCTGCTTTCGAGGCAGAGTATGTATGGCTACAAAATACAAGGAGAATACTACGATTCTGGCACTATCCAGGGGTGGATAGAAGCCACGCTAGCACTGGCACTGAACCACCCCGAATTGCAACATAGGCTCAGGGCTTATCTGCACTACCCCAAATCATAGAGTCTGTACACAACATTAACTATTTACTGGAACGACAGTGCTTTCAGCGTTCCTCATGAGGATGAGATGCCCCAGTTAATCCCTCTTCTGCCAACGTCTCCATAAGGCGAGATGCTCGTGGATAACCTATGCGCAGGCGACGCTGTAGGAAGGAAGTAGAAATGTGTTCATGCTCTGAAGCAAGATGCCTCGCTTCCTCCAGGAGAGAATCAGGCGCTGAGCTTACCTTACTATTCCCGGACGAAACGAGTTCTGCTACATCATCAAAATTTACCATCCTCATATCCTGCCTCTTCTGGCTGCCCCAGAAGTACACCAGTTTGTTAATGTCCACATCGGAAACGAAGGTTCCCTGTAGTCTCTTGGGCTTGGATTCTTCGGTGGGCATATATAACATATCTCCCCTCCCTAAGAGTTTCTCTGCTCCCACCATGTCAAGAATGGTGCGAGAATCAACTTGAGAGGTAACAGCGAAGCTCATACGGGTGGGGAAATTGGCCTTTATCAATCCCGTAACTACATCCACTGAAGGTCGCTGAGTAGCTACAATGATATGAATACCCGTCGCCCGAGCTAGTTGAGCCAGCCGACAAAGAGTATGTTCTACTTCATCGAAAGCGGTTATCATCAGATCGGCCAGCTCATCTATAACAAGCACCAAAAAAGGCATATTTTCTCCAGGAGCACACTTCTTGTTATAGCTCTCAATATTGCGCACACCAGCTCGAGCCATCTGACGATAGCGATTATCCATCTCTTGAGTAATTTCCGAAATTTCAAGTTCTTCAAGATGTAATTGTTCCTCAAATAAAGATTTAAAAATTATAGCACCTGCACCGTTATTTTGTAATTGCCTCAGAGTTTCTTCTCGCATTACCATATTACTGGCACCTACAACAATTGGAGTTTGGAGTGCCACTCCCATATAATTTGTACTTAAATTAGCCATTGAATTAAATTTTTTGGTTTCAATACCTTTAACAGCTTTACTTATAAAATTGTTTATCAGTGAGATAAAGTTTATTAATAAACTTAAGAGTATTTATTATATCATATCCCGGATTAAAATATTCTACAAAAAACAGTATTTTCGCAATCTATTTCTTATTACTAACAATTAATTATGTTATTTAATTCGATTGACTTTGCCATATTTTTACCAAT
>CAZVCX010000039.1:0-3731 GCA_964626375.1 uncultured Dehalococcoidales bacterium
CCCACCCCCGGCACTTTTGTTTGAGCGAGTGGTAGCAGTCAGTGAAGGTTTATATTACGTACAAAATCCCGGAAGCTGGATTAAAGAGGCTTGAAGGGAAGTGCTGCTTTAACTTTAATGAAAGTGATAAGCTTTTATCGAAGAAAGAAATATCTGCTCGAATTGCTGATGTTGATGCTCTTATATGTCTGCTTGAAGATCGGATAGATAGAGATGTATTGGATGCGGGGGAGAAACTCAGGATAGTTTCCAATTTCGCCGTAGGCTATAACAACATAGATGTTGACTACGCTTCGCAACGGGGAATCATGGTAACCAATACCCCAGGAGTCCTCACGGAAACTACTGCTGACCTGGCGTGGGCACTTCTCATGTCTGTTGCCAGGAGGGTGGTTGAAGGAGATTCTTTTGTGCGCTCAGGTAAGTTCAGTGGATGGAGGCCAGAATTGATGCTGGGGGCAGATGTACATGGGAAGACTCTTGGCGTTGTAGGTCTCGGCAGAATTGGTCAGGCAATGGCCCTTAGAGCAGCGGGGTTCAATATGAAGGTGCTGTACTATAGTTTAAAGCCGCTGAATAGGGGAAATGAGCTGTCTGAACGAGCGACATATGTGGATCTGGAAGCTCTTCTCTCCCTGTCTGATTTTGTTACATTGCACGTGCCTTTGAACGAATCGACCTATCACTTGATAGATGAAAGCAAGCTCCTGCTGATGAAACCAACAGCCTTTCTGATTAATACTTCAAGGGGGCCGGTTCTTGACGAACGGGCACTCGTGAAAAGCCTCAAGGAAGGAATTATTGCCGGTGCGGCGCTGGATGTTTACGAAAATGAGCCAGCGCTATCGCCCGGCCTGTCAGAATTAAGTAACGTTGTTCTTGTCCCGCACGTGGGAAGTGCTACGCACCAAACGCGCAACAGAATGGCTGAGATGGCGGTCGAAAATGTACTTGCTGTGCTCTCGGGGGAAATTCCTCCCAATTTGGTGAACAAAGAACTTCTCCAACAGAGAAGTGCGAGGTTGTAGTACAGAGGTTTTCACGGCCCTCTTCTGTGCTCCTCTCCATGTGTTCTTCTCTATAGAGCGAGCAAAATATGAGATGAGCGTTTGTGCTTATCGCTCTTGCTATTTTGCGCTATACTAAGCAGCGTGGATCTAATTCTGCTGGTGGATAAGCCCAAGGGCATCACTTCATCCCGGGTGGTAGAACTAATAAAGCGAAAAATCAAGGTTAAAGTTGGTCATACTGGAACTTTAGATCCACTGGCTACAGGTTTACTTATTATTCTCACGGGGAAACGCACCAGGGAAGCAGCTTCGTTTCTTAATCTGGATAAGTCCTATCTGGTTAAAGCTATTCTGGGGATGGAGACGGATACTTTTGATTTGGAAGGGAGGATTGTCCAGCGCAGCGATAAAGAAGTGACGGAGGATGAATTGAAACGGGCTATTGAGGAATTTCATGGCGATATCTGGCAAAAACCCCCTCCATATTCTAGTAAGAAGATAAGGGGAAAAAAGGCTTATGAGTTGGCCAGGAAAGGGGAACTTATAGAGATACCCTCGAAAAAAGTTCACATATATTCGCTTGAGTTTAGAGAATTTCAATATCCTTATTTTACTCTCTCTTGTGATGTGTCCTCGGGTTTCTATGTGAGAAGTCTGGTCCATGATATCGGAGAAAAGCTGGGCGTTGGAGCTACTGTAATAGAGGTTCGCCGCGTGAGCGTGGGGCCGTATCACGTAGAGCAGGCGAAGGAAATGGATAAAATCCTGGAATAATACTCCTTCCCGATTGAGATGGATCATCCCTGACTTCGAAATAGAAACTGGAAGACTCTCCCATACAAATGTGATCTAGCTTGACGTAAACGTGATTGTTTGCTATTATTATGGTGTCAGGTGAGTAAGGATTTCCATCTGGCAAGGAGGGAGAGACATGACAGCGAAGCAAGTGTGGTTATGTCGATGGTTCTTTCCCATTATAGGCTCTTTGCCAGCGTGAGGCAAAGGTCATATGTAGGTCAACAAGGTGAAGAATGCTGGTAAAGAGCACAGGGAAGCCCTGAGCTCCTCAGAAGAAAGGTGAGCCCTGATAGGAAGAGCGGGTAAAGGTTCTTCAGCCTAGAGCTGAAAGGGGGAGTAAGGGTGAGTAAGCAAGTAAAGATAGAGCCCTCTTTCGGAGGGCTCTATCTCGTTCTATCATCAGACAAAAAAGTGCAGTGATGCATACACAGCTTTTTCTATAAGGCAAACAACAAATGGAGCCTTCCTATCTTGCATTATACAGGACAGGTGAACTTGAGCACCGGTCTAAGTTACTGGAAGCACGATTATCATCGTGTGATATTTGTCCGAGGGAATGCCATGTTAACCGCAAGAAAGGCGAACGCGGTTTTTGTCTCTCAGGGTATTGGCCGATAGTTTCCTCCATCTGTGATCACCACGGAGAAGAACCGGCTATTTCAGGCACTCGTGGCACAGGGGCCATATTTTTTGGCAACTGCAATATGCGATGTGTCTATTGTCAGAATTTCCAGATAAGTCAGAACCCTCAGTATGAAAATGCACAGGGCGTGGACTTTTATGCTCTGGCTCAGCAGATGGTATATCTTCAGGATGAAATGCACTGCCATAGCATCAGCTTCATTTCGCCTTCTCATTTTGTACCCCAAATGGTACAGGCGGTTTGTAAAGCAGTGCCCATGGGGCTCAAAATACCTTTAATTTACAACACAAATGCTTATGACTCTCTTGAGACTATCCGGGCGCTAGAGGGAATTATAGATGTTTACCTGCCCGACCTGAAATATGCTTCTGATGTACTGGCGAAGAAGTTTTCCTTCACGGATGATTATGTGTTACGAGCACGGCAGGCTATCACTGAGATGTTCCGGCAGGTGGGAGAAGAGTTGATACTGGATAGCTCGGGCCTCGTACAAAGAGGGTTGATCGTGAGACATCTCGTCCTTCCCGAGAATATAGCAGGTAGTCGAGAATCGTTGGAGTGGCTGGCCAGAAATATATCGCCCAGAGTTATGCTAAGCATCATGTCGCAATATTATCCAGCTCATTTTGCTATTCGAATACCAGAGCTGCGGCGCAGGATTTCCCTCTCGGAATATTTATCTGTTCTGGAAATCATGGAAGAGCTTGATTTGAGCCATGGCTGGATACAGGAGATGGATGCTGCGGATAACTATTTGCCGGATTTCCACCGCAAAGGGCATCCTTTTCTGCAGCAGGTAAGCTAGGCAGTAATATATGTTTAAAGATCGTATTTCTTCCTCATGCGATCTGAGAGAGCAGATGATAGTTCCAGTGCTCGTTCTGCTGCTTCGGGAGATAATGATACCAGACCGCAAGAGGGTGTTATTAACCCCTGTTGTACTATCTGCTTGAAGCTGAGTCCATTTCTGGTAAAAGGGGCCATAGCTTCGTTGAGCCGGTCATACAGGCTGGGAAGTGTCTCTTTGGCTAGCGATTCTTCGTTGTTGGGTATTATACCCCAGGCGATATTGCCTCCTCGCTTAAGAAATGATTTTACTTCATTGAGATAAAGGCTCAGGGAAGCTGCTTCCGCATAGGTATCGAAACTGAGCACATCTATGGATGTGCTCAGAGGTAGTGACCAATCGGTATTGCCACAACAATGCAATCCTTTTAATCCCTGTATACCTTGGAGTGTCTCCTCCAGAAGTGCAATTACTTTTTCTCGGGGAAGGGCAA
>CAZVCX010000040.1:0-11600 GCA_964626375.1 uncultured Dehalococcoidales bacterium
CATGTACAGCATCAGCGGCACCTTGAACGATGGTCAAATAATAGTAAATGCAGGGAAGGAGGACATAGTTAAGCTCATCCTGAATAACATGGATATCGCCTGCTCCACCAGTGCTCCTCTCTATATCATGAACGCAAAAAAAACGGTTGTTACCTTGGTCGAAGGCACGAAGAATTATGTCACTGACGCAACTTCTTATATCCTCGAAGAAGCTGATTCAAATGAACCGGACGCCGCAATTTTCAGCAACGACGACCTCACGTTCAATGGAGACGGTTCGCTAATTGTAGAGGCTCACTACAACAACGGAATTCAAAGCAAGGACGATCTGAAAATTATCAGTTGCAATATAACGGTTAATGCAGCCAACAACGGCGTAAAGGGCAGGGACTCGGTCTCCATCAGGGACGGCATAATCACAGTGCGCGCTGGCAACGATGGCATACAATCGAGTAACGCCGATAATCTCGAAAAGGGATACGTCTACATTGAGGGAGGCATCATAAATGTTACTTCCACAGCAGATGGCATCTCTGCAGAAAACATCCTGCTGGTATCTGGAGGCGATATTGCCATAACTTCGGGCGGTGGCTTTCACGGGGGCTGCCAAAGCGACGCCGCCTCCAACAGCACCAAGGGACTGAAAGCTGGTAACGCGATAACAATTGACGGTGGAGCGATCAAGATAGACTCTTACGACGATTCCATCCATTCCGACGACAGCGCCGTTATAAACAGCGGAGATATTGAACTCTTAACTCGAGATGACGGTATACACGCCGATTCCTTCATAGAAATCAACGGTGGAGAGATAAACATTACCAGATGTTACGAGGGCATAGAAAGCGCGATTATCGCTGTCAATGGTGGCAACGTTCACATTGTCGCCTCAGATGACGGCATAAATATCGTCGGTAGCGATGGCAACATCCAGAGGGCGCATCGACCAGAACAGGAGAACTCTCACCTCGCTACTAATGAATGGCTTTATGTTAACGGGGGTTATATTTTCATCGATGCGGACGGCGATGGCCTTGATATAAATGGTTCAGTCAAAATGAACGGCGGAACTGTCATCATAAATGGCCCCATAACAAAATTGGACGGTGCACTGGATTACTATGGTTCTTTCAAAGTTACCGGCGGCTTACTCGTTGCGGTGGACAGCTCCCGCAGAGCACATGCTCCAGACGCATCATCAACACAGCATTCAGTTTTGTTGAACCTCAGGTCGCGGCAGCGAAGTAACACTCTTATACACATCGAAACCGAAGAAGGAGAGGCATTTCTCACATTTGCACCGACAAAGGACTACCAATCCGTGTTGCTAAGTTCACCACAAATGGAAGGCGGTACAACCTGCATCATTTATACTGGTGGCAATTCAAGCGGCACGGCTAACGATGGGCTGTACTCAGGGAGTACCTATACTCCTGGCACCGAGATCGCCAGATTTACTCTTTCTGGCATGGTAACCATAGTGGACTATGCCAGCTATGCCTTTCCCAACAGCAAAGTGGACAATGCCTTTCCCGATCCCATACCACATTAAGGTGCCACGATAAAGAGGCAAAACAAATACGAGAAATATCTTCTACAGTTTATTTTTAATCATGAACCACGAGAGACCATTCCCACTTGACAAGCTCTCAATCGTGTGCCACACTTTAACCAGATGGTTAGAAGTTTGCAAGTCCCCACCTGTTCTGAGTATTCCCCAGTTGTGCTGTGGATGACCAAACTGTAGCCAAGGTATAGAAAAAGGAGGTCATCCATGGGTTATGTAGACAAGACTCTCACGTGTGTCGAATGTGGCCAAAACTTCGTCTTCACTGCTTCTGAGCAGGAGTTCTTCGCTTCCAAAGGATTCACCAATGAACCCAAGCGCTGTCCCACATGCAGGCAAAACAGGAAAGACCAGCGCCGGCATTCTGAATTTGGAGGAGATGGATATGGCGGCGGCTACCAGAGGAAGATGTACCCTGCTATTTGCGCTGCCTGCGGCAAGGAGACAGAGGTTCCATTCGAACCGAGAGAAGGACGTCCCGTGTATTGTAGCGAGTGCTACGCCAAGATGAAGCGGTCGTCTTACTAGTAGGTAGCTTAAAGATCAGAGAGGCAATGGGCATGTTCTGTTGCCTCTCTTTTTATGCTGTCTGGTTCCCAAGCATTTTTTATGTTTAGCTTGTGCTCGGAGATCTACGGACGTTTTCATTTGCAACGTACATAGGTTTAGCGATAGAATTGTGCTAAAATAGCAAGCACTAGAACAACGGCAGTGACGAGTTCCATTCGGCAAAAATGGCAAAGGTGCTGCACCCTCTGAAACGGATTACCTGCGAGTATGTCCAAGCTAATAGTTGATAGTGAAAAGTGCACCGGTTGTCGATCCTGCGAAATTGCCTGCTCATATCACCACAGTAAAACCTTCAACCCCAACATCTCCAGTCTGCACATCCACTTCGTGGAAAATAAAGGAGAAATAACGGTTATCCTTTATAAAGACTTGAAACAGGAGGAAAAGAAGAGCAGGATTCCTTGTGATGGCTGTTTCAACGAACCCGAACCGTTATGCGTCAAATACTGCGTTTCAGGAGCCATCACAGTATCGTAATATTCACAAGGATTAATCATGTCGATAAACAAGACATTTTCTTTCGGTGGCAAGATATTAAAGGTCAATTTAACCACCGGGCAGATATTGACCGAGCCCACCTGGAACTACGCGCAGAAGTTTCTGGGCGGTAGAGGCGTAGATAACTGGCTCCTTTATAGCGAAGTAAAGCCATGGGTAGGCCCTCTTGACCCCGCCAACAGGTTAATATTCGGCACAGGTGTCCTCGCTGGCACTCTAGTCCCCGGTGCCTGCCGTCACAGCGTGGACGCCAAGAGCCCCATGACGGGCGGCGTGGGCTCAGCGAACTCATGCGGGCACTTCGCTGCAGAGCTGAAGTATGCCGGATACGACCACGTAGTTTTTTCGGGGCGCGCTCGAAGCCCCATTTACCTGTGGATAAAAGATGACCAGGTGAAATTGATGGATGCATCCCACATCTGGGGAAAAACCACGGGAGAAACCAGTGACTTAATACGAGAAGAGCTGGGAGATGGGCAGATTCAAATTGCCTGTATAGGTCCTGCAGGCGAAAATTTAGCCCGCAGCGCCTGCGTTATGACCAACCGCGCTAGGGCATCGGGGAGATGTGGCTTGGGAGCGGTGATGGGATCCAAAAACCTGAAGGCCGTTGCCGTAAGGGGATCAGGAGCAGTGGAGGTAGCGCAACCCGAGAGATTTATGGAGCTCGTGGACAGGGCATGGAAAAAGATCAGGGCATCCAATGCAACTGAACAGCGTAGAATATGGGGAACTTACAAAACGCCGGAACTTTATAACGAGCGAGGCCACCTGCCGGTAAGAAATTTCCAGGATGAATACCTTAATCCCAAGATCATCAGCAAGGTAACACCTGAAATCTACAAGAGAGACTACGAAGTTAGAAGGCTGGGATATACCTCATGCCCCATAAGCTGCAGCCACTTCTACCGGGTTACCGATGGACCTTATGCAGGCCTGGCCTGTGAAGGAATTGAAATCAACGACCTGATGAATTTCGTCGCTAAATTTGAAATAGACTACGCTCCGGCAATCATAAATCTGCATTGCCTGTGCAATGAATATGGCCTAGACCAGGACAATGCCTCAGGAGCAATTTCTTGGGCATTCGAGTGCTACCAGCGAGGCATTCTTACCCAAAAGGACACAGATGGTCTCGAGCTTCGCTGGAGCGATCATAAGACCGTAGCAGAGCTCCTGCGGAAAATAGCCTACAGAGAAGGGATAGGAGACCTGCTCGCCGAAGGGGCGAAGAGAGCTTCCGACATAGTGGGCAAAGGGTCCGAAAAATTTGCCATTCACGTTAAAGGTCAGGATTCAGTGGAATGCATGAGAGGTTCCGGCAGGAGCTGGGCGCTGGGCTGTGCCGTTTCCACCAGGGGAGGTGCTCATACCCGGGGAGCCAATTTGGTGGAAGCAATGAACGTCCCTCCTGAAATCTGCCAGAAGAACTGGGGAGTGTCGAAAGTCGAGGGGCCGCTTTCTTATCAGGGCAAGGCCCTCCTGGTCACATACTACGAAAGACTGCAGGCCATCGTGGACAGCCTGGGAATATGCCTCTTCTGCAGCAACTGGTCCGGTCCCGACCTCCTCGGCCCGGATGACATGGCCGACCTGTATTCAGCGGCCACTGGAGAGGAGATTACCAGCGACGAGATCATGCTAAGAGGAGAGAGAATTCATAATGTAGAGAAGGCTTTCAATTCACTCCATGCTGGCTTTAACCGCAGCGATGATTTTCCTCCTCCGAGATTCATGGAAGAACCCGTTTCATCCGGACCAATGAAGGGAGAACTGCTCACCCGGAGCGAGTGGGAAAAAATGCTCGATGAATACTACGAGCTTCATGGATGGGACAAGGAGACCGGTTTACAGACCCTAAAGTGCTTGGAAGATCTGGATCTAAAGACGGTAGCCGATGACCTGAGCAAAGCAAAAAGGCTGCCAGCCTAGATAAACCTGAATGAACTTCATGGCCTCATACGAGTATCTACAGGAAACTGGAACTTAGCGGATGCGCCAAAAAGAAGAATAGGGCTACTTACCGAAAAGGTTCTCTAGATAGGTAGAGATCCATGCCGCATACTCAGAATTTCGCTTCAAAAAATGCGGAGTATTGCTAAGCGCGAAATTGCTGCTTACAATAATGCGCTGAGTGCTGAACAGCGATGCCCAATTGCAGGGCACTCGAACGGGAAGGCAAGGAGGTGCTACCATGGCAAGAGCAGTTATCGTATATGAATCGAAATACGGAAACACCAGACTCGCGGCCCAGGCTATCGCAGAAGGAATGGGCCATGTAACAGGAGTGGAAGCCTTTGTCACAGAACCCCATTCAATAGACTTCAACCGTATGGGCGTCTTCGATGCCGTTGTGCTGGGTTCGCCAAATCATATTGGCAGGACGACGCGAGGCATAAAGAAATTCATTGACAGGTTGGACAAGTCAGGGTTGGGTGGAGAAAGAGCGGCCATTTTCGATACCTGTCTGGCCAGAGACAGTGGCAAAGTAGTTAAGAAAATGGAAAAGATGCTAAGCGTAAAGGCTCCTGAACTGAAGCTGATGGTTCCAGGTTTATCGCTTACTGTACGGGGAATGAAAGGACCGCTTGCAGAAAACGAGCTCGACAGGTGCAGGGAATTTGGCCACAGGATCGCGAACCTTATACAGCAGAAAACATAAAGGACAACGCATTTCAACCTTCTTGTATCATTCAGTGAAATTATATAGCGCTGCGCTTTATGTCAATGAGAAGCACTGCAAACGAACATTTTATTTCCAGTACAGCTACTTCTCAACACTTAAGCATTGAACTTCAGGATATCTTGGCCTTTTCCGCGCATTTCAGTATTTGGATACACCTATTTCTTTCATTTTCCCCGTCACCATGAAGACAACGCGCTCACAGATATTGGTTACTCTATCGGCACTACGTTCCAGGTTATGAGCTACCCATATGAGGCGAGTGGCCCGAGTAATGGTGCGAGGATCTTCCATCATAAAGACAAGTAACTCACGATAAACCTGATCGTAGAGATTATCAACTTCATCATCCTCTAAGCATATCGCTATGGCCCCCTCCGAATCGCGACTGATAAAAGCATCCAGACTTCGATGGAGCATATCCCCTGCCTTTTCAGCCATGCGGGGTATATCAATCAGAGGTTTCAGTGGTGGCTCTTTGCCGATCATCAGAGCGATTCTAGCATTACCCTCAGCGTGGTCTCCTATCCTCTCCAGATCAACAATTATGTTAAGTACAGCAACGATAACTCTCAGGTCGCTGGCTACCGGCTGCTGGCTGATGATAATCTCAATGCACTTCTCCTCAATATCCAGGCGCTTCTGGTCTATCTTGGCATCATCGGCGATGATTTGTTCTGCCATCTCCAGGTCCCGTTCCTTCAATGCTTTGACGGAACGAGCGATAGCCTTTTCCACCATGCTTCCCAAAATAAGAACTTCATCTTTGAGTTCCCTGAGGCAATCATCCAAAATCCTTCTGGTCATCACATCTCCTTAGCCAAAGCGGCCGGTAATATAATCCTCGGTCCTCTTATCTGCCGGACGGCTGAAAATTTCACTGGTCTTATTGTATTCCAGCATCTCTCCAAGGAAGAAAAATGCCGTCCAGTCGGAAGCCCTGGCTGCCTGTTGCATATTATGTGTAACGATAACTATGGTATATTCTTTCTTCAACTGCTGCATCAAATCTTCAATTTTCAACGTTGCTATGGGATCAAGAGCAGAGCATGGTTCATCCATCAGTATTACCTCTGGCTCTATCGCCAGAGCCCGGGCGATGCATAGCCTCTGTTGCTGACCACCGGAAAGGGCCAGACCTGATTTGTTAAGCTCGTCTTTAACTTCATCCCACAGAGCAGCAGCCCGAAGGCTTTTCTCCACAATTTCCTCCAATCTTATCCGGTGATTCATGCCCAATACCTTGGGCCCAAAGGCAATATTCTCAAAAACAGTTTTAGGCAATGGATTGGGCTGCTGAAAAACCATTCCCACTCGTTTTCTTATTGCCACCACATCTACCCCCAGTTCATAAATATTCGATCCATCGAGAAATACTTCCCCACTCATGCGGACCCCGGGAATGATATCATTCATACGATTAAAGGTTCGCAGCAAGGTGGATTTACCACACCCCGATGGCCCCATTAGCGCCGTTATCTGATGCTCCTTGATATCGAGGCTAACTCCCTTTAACGCCTGTTTATTCCCATAGAAAAAATCTACGCTTTTACTTTGCATCTTGGGATTCATTTTCAGCTACCTCCCGTTATCTTAGCAACATAGCGACGGGAAAGCCATCTCATGAGAAAATTCAACACAATCACTATCGTAATAAGTATGGCACCAACTCCCATAGCCTGGGCAATTAAATCCTGCCGGGTTAATCCACCAATGCAGGGCGCCTCGGTAGCAATATAGAACAGGTGCAGCGCCAGAGTACGGCAGCCATCAAGTGGAGAAACTGGCACAAATGCACTGTATCCCGATGTCGCCAGCAGCGGAGCGGTCTCAGCAACTGCAGTTCCAGTACACAGAATAATGCCGGTTATTATTCCCGGCAAGGCCGATGGCAATACAACGTGCCAGATAGTTTGCCACTTGGTAGCTCCCAGTGCCAAGGCAGCTTCTCGCTGATATTGCGGTACTGCCCTGATGGCTTCTTCAGCGGCACCGACCATGAAGGGAAGAGAGAGAGCGGCCATCGTAAGAGCACCAGCCAGAATACAGGTGGTTTTAAACATCACCACGACGAAAAGAGCCACGCCAAATAAACCAAAGATGATGGAAGGAACTCCAGCCAGTCCATCCAGGCAATAGCGAATAAAATCGCTAAATCTATTTCGAGGAGCATATTCAGAGAGGTAAATCGCCGCCCCCACTCCCAGAGGAACTACGACAATCAGAGTCAGAACCACCATATAAAGAGTACCGACAATTGGCGCGCGTAGTCCTCCTTCAGTAGTGGAACCGAAGATAAATTGCAAGTTGAGCGCGGGGATGCCGTGGACCAGAACATAACCGATAACGAGCAAGAGAGCCACGATAACGATGGCCGCTGCTACCCACATTACTCCCCATGCTATTCTTTGCGTTGTCCTCGATGAAACCTTCATTTTATTGCCTTCTCCTCGTAGCAAAGCTGATGCTGTTGAAAATAAATATGAACACGAGCAATATAATGCCGCAGGCAAAAAGGGCATGAATGTGGGGGCTGCCATAGGCAGCTTCTTCTATTTGCCCCACTATATTACTGGTCAGAGTACGGGCAGGATCCAGCGGCAAAAGAGGTATGATGAAAGCATTGCCGATGACCATATAGCAGGCCATTGATTCTCCAATAACGCGACCCATGCCCAGTATCACTGCGCTCACTATTCCAGGGCGAGCTGCAGGAAGCATCACTCTCCAGGTGGCCTGCCATTGCGTGGCTCCCAGCGCCAGGGCCCCCTCTTTATACCTATGAGGTACGCTTCGCAAGCTGTCTTCGCTTATAGAAACGATCGTAGGCAAAACCATGATGGTCAGTATAATTATAGCTGCGAACAAGCTATAACCGGAACCACCAAAATAATCACGAATTAAAGGAACCAACCATATCATCCCCACCAGGCCATAGACCACCGACGGTATACCCACCAGCACATCTATGGCTGGCCTGACTATCTTGCTGACTTGAATCGGCGCCACCTCCACCAGAAAAATGGTACAGGCAATACTCAATGGAGTCGCTATGACAAGCGTTCCCAGGGTAACATAGAGAGATCCCAGAATCAGAGGCATAATGCCATATACATCCTTTTGCATGCTCCACTCTTGCCCAAAGAGGAACCCACCCACACCATTTTCGATGAAAGCGAGAATTCCATCCCGGAAGATGAATACGACGATACCCAGTAAAATAACGAAGGAAACGCAGGCGAGAACGAGCATTGCTCTTTGAGAGACTCGATCTGCTGTGTAGCGAGATATCATTTCTTCTTTATCCTGTACTGCATTTTTATATTTATACATTCCTGGGTGGCAGCCCTATCTTCTACTGCCACCCTGGGTGTCCAGAGGTGAAAAAGGAAGAGGTAAAGGCTATTTCACCAGTGGAATGTAACCCATGTCCTCTGCGATAACCTGTCCTTCCGGGCTCCGACAGAAGTCGATAAAAGCTTTTACCGGCTCATCCGGCACCGTCTTGAGATGGAAGTACAAGCGGCGCACAATGGGATACTCTCCACTCTGACAGGTCGCTACAGAGCACTCTACGCCGTTGAGAGCCAGTGGCTTGACGCCTTGCACGTATCCCAGAGAGACGTATGCAATGCCCGAGGGATCACCTTGAATTGCTAGCTGTAGCTCGCCGTTGGACTTTTTGGTTATGGCGTTGCCCATTACCTCTTCGGTCACCATACTTTCAAAGCAGTCCCGTGTTCCCGATCCTTCTTCTCTGTTGTATATCGTTATGCTTCCGGGATTACCACCAACTTCAGCCCAATCAGTAATTCTGCCCTCAAATATCCGGGCTACCTGTTCCAGATCAAGTGCATTTACCGGATTGTCCTGATGGATTACGATGGCCACACCATCCCGAGCAATGGGGCAAGAGATGAGATCGGACTCCCCCATTTTCAGATCGCGCGATGTAGCACCAATGTCTACCGTACCTCCTGCACACTGGCTGGCACCTGCTCCCGAACCACCACCCGTATAGGTAATCGTGACTCCAGGATGCTCCTGCATAAAGGCAAGTGCGAGCTGTTCTGCCAGCGGCAAGACACTAGTTGAACCAGCCTCGGTAATTTTGCCCGAGAGTTCAACTGCCTCTGACGGCACTCCATTGCCATTTTCCGATCCATTCCCACCAGCGCACCCCGTTATCAACACCATACCGGCAACAAAGATGGCTACCAGAGGGAAAATAATAGATTTCTTAACCTTTAATAACATGTAAACCTCCTTCAGTTTTGCTATCATTCAACATCTTGTCATTTGTATTCTTATTCACAAGTCTTATGCTTTTTGACCTGTCATTTTACCTCCTTTCCAACTCTTGATGACTACTGGTTCTCATTTATCTAGATTTTCTTATTCCAACTATAAGAATAGAGGAGTTTTTTTAAGGTTGAATTAAGATATGATTAAGAAGAGGTTAAATGCAGTTTAAAATAGAGTTAAGTCCTGCTCACGGGCAGGCTAAAGGTAAAGGTAGATCCTCTGCCTTCAATGCTCTCAACCCATATTTTGCCACCATGAGCTTCAACGATATGCCTGGCTATAGCCAGCCCAAGGCCAGTGCCACTTCCCGACCGAGCTTTATCCACTTTATAAAACCGCTCAAAGATGCGCGGCAGGTCCTCCGCGGAAATGCCTTCACCCGTATCTGCTATAGAAACAAGGATATAGTTGCCGTCTGCCCGCACAGAGAGAGTAATTTTCCCGCCACGCGAAGTGAACTTGAGAGCATTGTGAATCAAATTCACCATAACCTGCTCTATCTGGTCCTTACCAGCCAGCGCCTTCGGCAATCCCGCGGGAACATTTTCTAGCAGGGAAAGTTCTTTTCTTTCTACCTGCATTCGAAGTCTATCCGCAGCTCGCCTTATTACTTCTCCAACATCGATCGCCACCATCCGTGGAGAGATATCTCCATTTTCAATGCGCGATAGCTGGCCCAGTTCATTGACCATCTGTGCCAGTCTATCTACTTCAGCATTTATCTTGCCCAGAAAATCCTGTGCAATGCTGCTATCTTCTATCGCGCCATCTTGCAGAGTTTCCGTAAGAACCTTGAGCGAAGATATTGGCGTACGTAGCTCATGAGAGATGTTGGCAATGAAATCACGGCGCACCGTTTCCAACCGCCGGAGGCGCGTAAGATCGTGGAACAGCATCAGAGCGCCATCTTCAAGGGGCGTAGCCACTACTCTAATAAACCGTCTCCCCGTCTCAGACTCCACCATGCCCTCCTGCTGTTTCCCCGTCCGGAAGCAATTCTGCAAAACTTCATCCATTTCGTGATCTCTTGCCACGTTGATAAACGTTTGTTCCTTCCAGCCTTCTCCGAAGAGGCCGAGCAGTTCCCGAGCTGCTCCGTTGACCATATTTACCTTGCCTGTGTCATTCACGATAACAACGCCACTATCCATAGTGGATACGATGGCAGCCATCTTATCCCGTTCAGTGGTAAGAATGGCCATCATCTCTCCCAGCCGGGCCGACATCTGGTTGAAAGCTCTGGCGAGCTCACCGACCTCATCGCCAGAGGACACTTCTATTCTCTGGTTAATTTCACCACGGGTTATCTCGCGCGACATTCTTGTAAGCTGTTTCAGCTGCCTCGTTGTAGCACGCGATATCCAGAGTGCCAAAAGTATAGTCACTACAGCAGTAACGGCTATTCCAGCAACTATTGCCTCGTTTATTTGTTCCAGAGATTCATCTATGCCAGCCAGCGACAGCGATGAGCGGGCTATGCCAACCGTTGCTCCATCAACCATCACCGGTACAGCAACATATAGCATATCGCATTTCAGGGTAGCACTATGACGAATACTGCTACCAACTCCGTCAGTGAGAGCCTGTATTACCTCGGGACGATCAGCATGGTTATCCATACTTGCTGGATCCTCCTCAGAATCGCCCAGGATGGTTCCATTGACAGCTATGATCGTAATGCGGCTGCCCGTTTCTCTTCCCTTCTTATCCGCCATTGCATCCAGACTTTCGGTGTCTCCACTGGCAAAATATGTCGCACTATCATCACTTATCAGGCGCGCCTGGTTAACGAGCTGCTTCTGCAGCACATCCAAATTATTTTCCCTCACATTTTGTAAGAGGAAAACGCTCAATACTCCCATGCATACCAGGATCAGCACGAGGAAAGATACTCCAATCCGCCATCTTATGCTGCCAAACATCGCTATGCCTCAAACTTGTAGCCACTGCCGCGCACCGTCAATAAGTGACGCGGAG
>CAZVCX010000041.1:0-5572 GCA_964626375.1 uncultured Dehalococcoidales bacterium
TGGATATCAGGGGGAGGCGCTTGTAGCTTTGCTCCATATTCTTTAAGGAGAGAAGCCCATTCATCATTCCCCAACCAGTCAGCAGCTCCACCAAGCCCAAGGAGTACATTCCCCCAACCACTGATAAGATAACGGTCTACTGTATCCGCGGCCAACCTAATCTCGCCGGAAGTTTTCCCCATCAGCTCTGGGTACCGATCCACTATGTCAGGATATTTCTCAAAAAGGATTTGTTCTGCCTCTTTTCTTCCTTCCCGGGCAACGTAGAGTTTCTCTACAAACGAAAGTACCTTCCTGGCGGCCGCTACCGGCCAGGATTCCTCTTGAGGTATGCGTTGAGGATTAGAAAGAGCGTTATTTACACTGTCGTCATTGACAGGAAGGGGCTGTACCTTCTCCATCTCTATAAAGAAATCGTTTATCTGGTCCTCGCTGGCATTAAAGAGCTGGCGCAACAGGTATTCCGTCTCAGCAGTTCTCCCTACGCTCTGCATAGCCTGGTAGAGGTCCCTTTGCTCCTGTTCGGCCCTTATGCGCTCTCCGACTGGCATTTCATCAGAAATATAAAGCCTGTCAACAAGCCCCTCTAAATCCAGTGGCTCAAGTCCTGGTATCTCAACCGATTGGGGAGTTTCAGGGACATAATCCAGGACCTCTTTGCCTTCAGGTGTAACGAACGAATACGAATATTCCCCTTCCTGGTCAGGGGTAGAGGACAGCTTAACCTGCCAGCCCTGATCGAGGTTAATCCCGTGTTTCTTAAGCTCTTCATCGGGAATGTATATTGGCGGCGGTTCAAATACAGAATGGCCCTTGGTGAGAGAATACTCTTTAACAAATTTCGGTATCAGCTCACGGACATCCTCCAGGCTAGTCCCCGCCGACGTTAGCAACTCATTTATTCGATCCATTACCTCTTAACCTGCTAATAAGTTGCTGTAGCGTATTTTGAGATTTGTTTTCTTTGTCCTGTGACTTAAGGAAGTTCACAATCCAATCATCAACTTCTTTGTGTGTTAGCTTGCTCATACTCCTCCTCTTGTTGTAATTGCTGTCGTGTGGGAGGCTCCTGTTGCGATGGCATTGCAGTCTGGCCAGGGAACATTGGTATTATCCCCTGGGCCTGCGGCGCCTTTGCAGCGTCTCCTATTTGCTGGTCCAGGGGAGTTGGCCCTGGCGTATGGCGCTGTATCATCAGGGACTTTAGTCTATCGAACTCCATTCTCGCGTCCGCGTCCTTTGAAGGATCAACCTCTGCGGCGCTTATCAACCCGTGGACTATCTTTTTAAGTTTAAGGGCAGGCTCGACTGACTCGGCCAATTCAGCATCAATCTTAGACTCGATTCCGTCGGGGTCTCGCAACTTGAGGATATCCCTCCGTATAGTGTCCTTGTCAAGAAAGTGCTCTGCTTGCAATGCTGTTGAGTAGTTGCCAATATCCTGGATAGGCGATTCGGTGAAATACTTAAACTTAATTGTATAGTTGCCCTGCATATCAGAGGCGCGGAACGTTCGCTTGTGCCCTTCCTCTCCTACTTCCAGCTCGCCATAGACATCCAACCACTTTAATAACATGCGGCTAATCTGGCGATAGAAGAGCGATAATGCCTGCAATCGAGGCCAATATATGGGCTCATTCGTGGCCATCAATCCAGCAATAGCAGAGCCAGACAGCGGGAAGGTAAGGTTCCCATAGTCAATAGTTGATAGCGTGCCGCGCTGGATGTACGACTCCAGCATCGAATACCAGAGGCGCGTTGATTGCTGTATATCAGGCAACTGCGCCGGGGTTATGCCACCGCCTATATCCACGTTGTAAACAGCGGCCTCGTCATACGGATACTCTTCAAGCGGCGGAGCGTTCTCTCCTTCCTGGGACTTGCGCTCAACGGGTGGTCGAAGAAGCCTAACCGTCATGGTTTGCAAAACCGTGCCGAGTTTATTTTGCTCTGGGAAGAGGTCCCTGCACAACTGATATATGCTTTCCCCTTTATGCTTCTCGCCCTCGTCATTAACCAAATAAGAACCCACGGGCACAAATGACAGGCCTACAGGAACCAGTGGAAGGGCATGCGGCTGGCTCAAAACCAGGCTCCTGTCTGCCCAAACCATGTTATTTGAGCGAGACCAGGCATCCATCACTGTTGATTGTGTACCTTGTGATAGACTGATAGCATAATCTTCCTCTATATCCTCGCGAGTGCGCTCGGAAATATACGCTGCCCATTCCAACGAGTGATTACTGAACCGATATACCACATGGCGGGTATCCCATGGGGAAAGCTCAATAAACGGAATTTTATCTTCCTCTCGCACTACACAACGCGCCGAGAGCCTCCCTCGCAGACATGCCTGCTCAATCAAAAAAGACATTAGGGAATATCCCTCTGCCTCTAGTCTACAGTCTATATCGGCAAAACAGGCCTCGAGAAATTCCTCTACCTTGCGGGACTCCTTGTTAGAGACTCCCCCTCCTTCAACTGTTATCTGTTGGTTAGCAGTTGCCAGGAATCCCATTACTTGATTAGCATACACGGCGGGAGTGTTCAAAGTGATATTGTGCACACGTTTAACTTCTCTCCCTTTCCAGTCTTTCAGCTTAAACTTCTTGAGGAAATAAAGATCTCTGTCTGTGTCCATCCGTTCATAGAGACTGTCTAAATTCTTCTGTGTGCGCTTTATTGACTCAACCGATAACTCGCTCATAATCGCTCCTTAAAAATGACTCACTATCGCCCCCAATCGCGGCTTCCTGTACGGGTTTTGCAAGGCAGATATGATGTAGCGCTCGGATGCCATCAGGTGATAGCTCGGTTCGTTCTCAATCTTCTCTGTAGGCTGGTAGTGCTCATCGAGCTCACGCGAGAACGACTGCTTCTCGTCCAGGTAGTTATACAGATCGTTAAACACCATGATTTTGTTGTGCTTGTGCCAGGCAATAACGTCGCTAATCTGGACCTCGCGGCTATTCTCCAGCGGCTCGGCGATAGGCCAGCCATGGCCGGTGAAATCTCCTCGCCATCCATCCTCCTGGTGGCTACCGCCAACTCTCTTGACTACCGTATAGCCATCCGTTATGCGCTTGTATTCTCTCACGTGATCGGCCGTAGTCTTGCCCTGCCCAGGCAAATACTCATGAAATGCCCACAACAGACCAGTGCCTGGATCTTCAGCGTAGAACATGGCCGCAGGATTGGCAGAACCAAAATCGTGCCCGACGTAAATAAGCCAGTTCTTGGGGATCTCAAACCGCGGCTTCAGGCAATACTCAGGATTAAACGCCGCATATATTAACCCTTCTGGAGTAGACCAGCGCCCACGATAGAACATGTTGAATTTCCACGCGGGCATCTTGCTCTCGGCACGGGCAAATTCAGCCTTGGGGAAAGCAGGATTTTCGGTAGAATCAAATGTGATAACGTCATAATCAGGATCTCCTGCTTCCCAACGATCGTAAACCTCTACCTTGAACCATCCCAGACCATACAGCGTAGTTGTAAATAAGACTCGCCCTTGATTGATAGACAACCTTCTCTGGATTGCCTCCCATGTATCCCGTCGGAACTGCTTTTGTCCTGCTTCATCAAGCCATGCCGCTTTCGCCGTAGCAGACTCCAGCGACTCAGGACGGGTAGCACTCCCGAATATGACGCGAGTCTTGCCATTGGCAAAGGCAAACACTTTCAAGCCCGACCTGGACTCAGAAAACGTTCCCAGGTGTAAAGCATCCCTGAACAACGAGAGAAACTCGGGCAGCATTTTGAGCTCTAGCAGAGGGAATGTTGCCGTTACGGCCAGATAGTCTCCGTCTCCCTTGTTCTGTATCTCGCGATAAAGCCAATCAACACCGAAGCATGTTTTGCCTCCCTGTGCTCCAGCTTGCATGGAGATAAAGCGCTTCTGACTTTGCCATGCCCTGGACTGGCCCGAATGAAAGTTCAGGTGTAGATCGTCGTCAATTATCTGGCGATAAGGCTTAATCTGTGTTGCTGTCGTCATTATCCTCTACATGCGCAACAATGCGGTTGATGTTGACTACCATCGGCGCGTTGGGATCAAAAGCTACATTCTGTTGCACTGGCCCCTCGGTCCTGTTTAGCACCAGGTTGAGGTCATTACCGTTCTTTAACGCGCGCTTGAGCGCTCCCCTTGCCAGCGCTTCAGCCATATCCTGATCTTTTATCAAGCGCCGCATGGCATCAGTGATGCACCGATCTTTTGGCGGCCTACCCTTGGGATTGCCGCTCTGCCCCGGCTTCCAGAGGTACGGCTTTAGCTGCTCAGCAGGTCTCTTTTTGCGCTCCATGCCTTCTCCTTTGCGTCGCCCTGCAATATTAAGTAGCCCACTCCGGGGCCGTGGCACCCGTGTTCATGGTAAGCACCTGCCCTGCCGTGCCTTTGGCCAGGCGGACCAGCGTCGTGCCGTTCCAGTAGAAAACATCTCCCGCGGCAACGCTATCGGGCACCCGCATGGCATCGCCCGCCGCCGCAGGCTCCTTGACGTTGGAAATCTTCTTGTCTCCCGCGTCCAGGTCGCCCGTGAGAGCTACCGAGCCGTCCTTCTTGAGGACGTCGGCGTCGTCCACCGGGTCGAACTCCTGCAGAACTCCATCTGCATCGTAAATCTTCAATCCCATGTTTCGCTCCTCTTAATAGTATTTAGGCAATGCCCCACTTTGTGTGGGAGGTCCCTATAATGAAAAAAGCTCCTCGGGTAGAGGAGCTATTCGAACAGGAGACGATAATCTCCTGTGTTATTTATAGACTATCACGAACGAAATACTCGGTCAAGTTTCCCGCTCTTGTTCGTAAAGTGCGGAGTTTTCCCCCTGTGTTGGCGAAACTCCCGATAGGTAATCGGCGGCTTGGGGCTGTTCTCCCCCGGTGCCCATTTGCGACGATATCCGCTAACATAGTTCAGTGCATTGCGGGCACGCGTACCGATGCGCTCTTCCGTCTGATTGAGATATTCGGCGATCTCCCTATTACTCATATTGAGGCCATGTTTCGCTAACAGTATCAGGCCATCGACACCACATTGCTGGAGCCTGGTTGAAAGTTCAGCATGAATCAATATGGGATCTTCATAATGAGCGCCTGGAGATAACGAAGCTGTGCTTTCCCCTTCTGGTGGCTCAGGATAGAATCCGATTGCTAGCGCCTGGAAATACTCCAGCAGCCAGAGGACCTGGTGACGGCTAAATTTTATGTGCCCTGGTGCATACCACATAACAAAAAGCCAGACATTCCTCCTTCCTGCCTGCCTGGCTTCCTGTCTTGTGCTTAGCTCTTGCCTTTGTCTCTTAAATAGTCTATCACAACCAATAGCATCTCTGGCAAGGACAACAGAACATGGCCCAAGAACTCCACCCCTGGCTCACGGTTCCGGTGCCTTATCCTGGACCATGTGCTGTAATGGACGTGGAGCACATCGCGAGCAAACTGGGCATCGCTCACCTTGCGCCTTTTCTGTGCCTTCTCCAGTTGAGTGATGAGCTCTGGACCTCGGCCGTCCACCGTGGCGATCAACCCGTGTGACATTAAGAAGGCCTGGAGCTCATTCTCTGATAA
>CAZVCX010000042.1:0-4598 GCA_964626375.1 uncultured Dehalococcoidales bacterium
GCAACGGACTTGGTGAGAAGACGGGCTGGCTGGTCGGCTGGTTTCTACTCTGGGTATACATCATGATACTTGCTTTCATGGGCCCATCTGCCATTAGAATGGGGCAGGTATTATTTTCAATTACCGACATTTCACAATCCATCCTTACGCTGACGGCAATTGGCGTCGTCCTTATATTTGCCATAATGAACTACTTCGCCATTACTTTTTCCGCTCTCGTTCAATTCATCATGGTAACATTACTGCTCGTCGTTGGTTACGTTGTAGGCATTGCCTTCCTGGGTAACCCTGGATGGTCAACAGAGAACCTTACGCCTTTCTTTACCATGGGTTCCAGTGGATGGATCGTAGCTGCTGCCATCATGATGACCACATTCATAGGCTTCGACGCCATCCCCCAGATGGCAGAGGAAGCCAAGTATCCCCGCAAGAAGCAAATGACAGTCATGTTCGCTGCAGTCTGGATAGCTGCAATCCTCTACGTGGTAGTGTCACTGGGAAACGCCGGCATGATGCCCACTTCCTGGATAGTAGATCAGCTTGTGGTGAGCCCTGAAATTGCAAAAATGCTATGGGGCCCCGTTCCCTGGGTGATCATCAACATCGCTGCCCTAGCCACCATTCTGACCTGCATCAACGCCCTCATGCTTGCAGCGACCAGACTCATCTTCGCTATGGGAAGAAGCCACGTTCTGCCGCCGGCTCTCGGCCATGTAAACAGGTATGGATCGCCCGATTATGCCCTCTGGTTTATCTGCATTGTGACTATACTAATAATAGCTTTTGCAGGAGAGAAGTGGCTTGAAGTAACCATCGTTACCTCTGCCGTGACTATGGGAATCGTTTATGCCCTCACCTCTCTTTCAGCGGGCATACTGCGCAAGAAACACCCCGAGTGGCCTCGCCCTTACAGAATGCCATGGGGCATGGGCATGGCCATACTTGGATGCATTATTGGCCTGGCCATAGCGATATCCGCAGTTTCTGCCGTACCTTCAATAGGATGGCTGTTACTGTTGATCTACATTGTTATCGGAGCTGGCATTTACTTCTTCATGAGACATAAGAGGAAAAAGGATGAGTCATACCGAGAGATACTTTTGAGCCCAAGAGATATACCGGAAGAAAAATAATTATAAAGGGTAAACATGTAACCTGTTTGCCACCAAAGGAGGAAACGATGAAATTCTTGAGAGTAGATATGAGCAAGCTTACCTGCTCCTATGAAGAGAATACCGACTATGAGGGACTGGCAGGGAGAGCACTCACCTCCACTATCGTGTCACGGGAGGTACCTCCAAATGCCCACCCGCTGCACGAAGAGAACAAGCTCATTATCGCTCCCGGGTTTCTCACAGGAACGCCTGCTCCATCCACAGGGAGGTTCTCCATTGGCGGCAAGAGCCCTCTAACTCGCGGCATAAAGGAATGCAACTCGGGAGGAGTAACCGGGCACAAACTTGCCTGCCTGGGAATCGATGCGGTTATAATCGAGGGAAAACCGGAAAACGAGGATGAACTACATCTTCTGCACATATCGAAGGAAGGTGCTACGTTCACATCTGCTGACAATCTAAGAGGACTGGGAAACTATGAGACGGTAGCAAAACTGACCGAAACGTACGGAGCTAAAGTTGGCTATCTGACCATCGGGCCAGGAGGCGAAATGAAACTCCTGACAGGGAACATCGCCTCCAACGACCCGGAGAATATACCAACGCGGGGCGCGCGGCGTGGGGGGCTGGGCTCAGTGATGAGATCCAAAGGACTGAAGGCCATTGTAACCGATGACACCGGCTGCCCACCGATAGAAATCAAGGATAGGAAACAGTTCAACCAGCACGTAAAGGAAGCGGTGAAGGAGATGCGAGAAAACCCGCTGACAGGACAGGCTATGCCAGCAATGGGCACTACCTGTCTGGTCAATATAGTGAATTCGATGGGAGCCATGCCCACTCAGAACTTTCGCAAGGGAATGTACGAAAGCGCAGAAAAGATATCGGGTGAGAGAATACTCGAGTTAACGATGAGCAGAGGCGAAAGCGGCAAGAAGAACCGCCGCTGTTGCTACGGTTGTCCTATTGGATGCTCACGGTACTGGCTCAATGAAGAAGGTGAAAGGATTGGCAAAAGGCCCGAATACGAAGTCCTATGGTCTCATTCAGCCAACTTGTTAATTGATGACCTTGACAAGATCGTTGAGATGTGCGACCTTGAGGATGACTACGGAGTTGACGGCATGGATGTTGGCATGGCGCTGTCAGTGCTGATGGAGGCAGGAATTATCAAATGGGGAGATGCTGACAGGTGCCTGGAAGTAGTCAAGAAAATCGGCAGTGGAGATTATCTGGGCAGGATCATTGGCTGTGGAGCCGAGCTAACCGCCAGGGTATTTGGAGTGGACCGAGTAGCCACTTCCAAGGGGCAGTCACTATCCGGATACGACCCCAGGATGAGCCAGGGAATGGGAGTTACTTACTCCACCAATCCGCAGGGTTCAGATAACACTTCTGGTTTTTGCTTCTTTACTTCGGGTGATAAACCTGAAGGCGCGGCCCAGGCATCATTCGAGGCCCAGGTTGAGACAGCTGCCTTTGACAGCATAGGGCTCTGTGGACTGGTCGGATTCCATATCTCCGATGAATTTCCGAATCATATCGTTACCATGATGAACCTGAGACTTGGCACTAACTTCAAGGATCTGGAAGATATCCTCAAAATTGGTCGAGCTGTATTGAAAACCGAGTTTGAGTACAACAACCTGTGTGGGATCAGCGTCTTCGCCAATCGCCTGCCTCATTTCTTCTACAGGGAAGGAGTTGGCGAGAATAATACCAAATTCGCCGTTCCCAATAGCGAACTGGACAGTCTCTATACCTCTCTTCGGGAGTAACTAAGGAGTAACTAAAATGAGAATATGGTGTCAATTACCCATATCCATGCCTCGCTCCTTATATAGATCTTACTATGATCTACTGCAGCGAGATTACGATATGATCAAAAGGCCCGGAACCGAAACAGTGATCGTGGATGTCCCCACCGGCCTTCAAGATCCATCTCTCGCATCGTATCTCGGGCTGAGGCAGGCAAATGAACGCGAGATCTTAAAAAACATGCTTCAAGCAGAAATTAAAGGCTTCGATGCCATAGTCGGAGCCTGCTCTCTGGATGCAGCCGTTAAAGCCGCAGCCAATTTAATGGACATTCCAGTAATAGGAGCCGGCGAGACTTCCATACATTTGGCGCAAATGATGGGAAGGCATTTCGCTACCATCGTCTCTGATATACCTTCCATTGACCAGGAAGAGGCCAAGATAGACTCACTTGACGCACGTAAATTCGCCATTACACATCATCCCGTACGTTGTCTGAAAATGGACGAAGAAAGATTCTTCAACTGCCTTATGGAGGGAGATTACGACCAGGTAATACGCGCCTTCTACGAAGTGGCCCAAAACTGTATAGAAGATGGAGCAGATGTTCTGATATCTGGTTGTGGCCTGTTTTCGCCGATGCTTACTACAAAAAATATCAGACAGGTAGAAGGAGTCCCCATCATCGACCCAATGCAGACGGCTTTGAAATTTGCCGAGATGATGGTTGACTTCAAAGCAGCAGGAATGCCCGTGATAAGCCGTAAAGGAATATATCTTAAAGCCAGCAGAGAAGAGATAGAGAAGGGGTGCCATCAGCTGGGACTATCATGAACTGGAGTACACAGGATACCATTGAATATCGAAAATTATAAGGAGTTTTAGCACAGTGGATTTTTCTCTCAACGATGAACAAGAAGCCCTACAAAAAATGGCGCATGATTTTGCCCAACAGGGAATAAAGCCAATCGCCAAGGAGATCGACCAGGCTGCCGATTCAAGTAAAAGCTTCCCCTGGGAGACAATAAAGAAAGGCTTGAGCCTGGGACTGGGGCAAGTACTGATACCAGAGAAATATGGTGGGCTCGGCAAGGGCCTGCTAGAAAGTGCCCTGGTTATAGAGGAGCTGGCATGGGGAGATGCTGGTATTGCTACAACTATAGGAACAAGTTCAGACCTGGGAGGGCTTCTGAGCGAAGCTCTTAGCGAGAAGCAAAAGGGAAAATGGCTTCCAGAAATATGTCATGATTCCAGTAACTCTTTTCTCCTCGCAGGAGGATATACCGAGCCATCCGGTGGCACTGAAATTCTCTGCTTTCTTGATGACCCCGGCATGGGAGTAAGAACAACGGCCAACAGAAAAGGTGATGAATATATCATCAATGGAGTAAAATCTTTTACCACTAATATAAGCGTGGCCAAACTCTATCTCGTTCTGGTGCGGACTGATAAGTCAAAGCCTAATGCTGAAGGCTGCAGCCTCTTTTTGATTCCAGCTGATACTCAGGGACTGAAAGTAGGAAGAATCGAAAACAAAATGGGACTACGCAGCGCCCTGAATGGCAGCATGTACCTCAACGACGTTCACGTGTCAGCAGAGAACATGGTAGGACCAGAGAATGAAGGCCTAACTGTTGTTGACGAAACGTTCCGGGGAGCCTCGGTAACGGTCGGAGCCACCTGCATAGGCCTGGCCAGAGCCGCCTACGAAACAGCGCTGGCATA
>CAZVCX010000043.1:0-9933 GCA_964626375.1 uncultured Dehalococcoidales bacterium
TCTTCCCCTATTTTGCTTATATTGTCTTGTACTATTTTAATGCGCTTTCTATGGTATCCGTCCTGACCAGCACGCAAACATATTTTTTTAACAGCTTGGTAACGTTTGGGCCAAATCTGGCACCAACAATAACGTCAACGTTACCTAGGGCAGAGGAGGTAGCTCTGGCTTTTGAAGGATCGCCGTGCTTTATGGATTCATCTCCCTGGAAATCGACGTTATTTCTCCTTTCGATGAACTTTCCTTCCCTGTCGCAGAATTCATAGACGTCGAAGAATTTTGCCATGCCAAAATGCTCATCGCTTTTCAGCGTGTTTCCATCGTCTGTAGCGAAAGCTGTTAGTAGAGTCATTTTTGTTTATCCTTTCTCTTTATTATTCTTGCTCTTGTTTCCGCTGAATATCAGAGGAAAAAGGAAAATGATACAGGCGATCAAGAAAATAATGCTGCCTATGAAGGTTAAAGTATTATCATCTTTCAGGCTGGCGGCGATAAAAAAAACAGCGCATATTATAAATAGGCCCCATCCCCAGAGGTGGAATTTTCTTTCTCGGTTGTCGTCGCAGGTTGACGCAATCTGCTTATCGCTATGTTTATTCATATTCGGAAAGGATAGCATATTTCCCCGCGTTCGTCATGGATTGCCATGAGATGGATTTCTTGTCTTCGTGAAGTTCCTGCATGAAGGAGGAGCAATTTAAATCTGGTTGAACTAATAGCGCTAGCTCGATGTGTTTTCTTGTGATGGTTGGACGCGCCGCAGTTCAAAAACCACGGGGTTTGCCGGATCAGGGCAGGCTACGAGCGCTCTGTCAGGATTTTCTTCCCATGGGAGTGTTCCGCCGAACTGTAGTACTTCAGCGAAGGGGAAAATGGTATAAAAGGCCCAGGAACACATGCCACATGGTGTTTTCTGGTCGATGGGAAATTCATCGCCTGGCTTGTGCCCTGCTTCGCAGATGCCCTTCTGCGATATGACTCTGGCTATGACTTTAAACATCTTTGCCTCCGATCGCAAGATCTTGAATTTTAATCCACTTCGCTCATGCCCTGTCTGGCAAGGCTATCGGATAGTTCGTTTAACTCTACTCCAGAGTGCCCGCTTACTTTGTAGAAGGTTACCGAATGTTTGTTTACCAGATCCAGAAGTTGCATCCATAAGTCCTTGTTCTCAACTGGTTTTTTCTTATAGTTTAGCCAGCCGTTCTTCTGCCAGCGTTCATACCATTTCTGGTGCATGCACTGTATGAGGTAAGCGCTATCAGAGTATATTTCTACCAGGGAGTTTTCTTCTTCGATTTCTTCTAAGGCTTTTATACAGGCTGTTAGCTCCATTCTCTGGTTTGTAGTATTTCGCTGGCCGCCATATATCTCTTTTGTCTTATCCTTGTGTTGCAATATGGCACCCCACCCTCCCTTGTTTGTCTTGAACTGGTTCCCCGAGCAAGCTCCGTCGCAGTAGATTGTTGTTTTATCTTTCTTCACGGTTGCTCCTGTGAGATGAGAAGTTTACAACATTTCCTCGCTGGTCAGCTTTACCGCTGAGAGCAACTTTTAGACTACAGTATGCCGTTATGAGAGTCAAGGTGCAAGTGTCCTGTATATTTGAAAGCGGCTGAAATATTTCGTCGTGTTCTGCTTTCCGAGTATGTTAGCTGAGTTTGTGGTATTTGGAGATACATCGACGTTGGGATTTTGCCCTTGTGCAACAATATAGAACCTATACTCCTATTATGCTTGAGTGAATCGTGGTGGTCATGCTCGAGAAAAGGGGCCTTTCCTAAAAGGGTTTGTTATTTTTTGTGAATAACGAGCTCTGACGTGTAGCAGAACGCAGAGGGTGTTTGCAGCATGCGGTTAAGTGCTACAATGTGTGAGGGGAAAATGGTAAGGGAGATCTACCGTGAAGGCAAGTGAAGGTAAGGTAGGGAGAGTTTTTGTAATTCGTCTCGATGATGGCGACGCAATACCTGAATGCATTGAGCGCTTTGCTGCAGAGAAGGGGGTGTCCGTGGGACATGCTGTTCTGGTGGGAGGTGTTGGTAAAGGTAGCGTAGTTGTGGGCCCCCGGCGCTCAGAGGACATGCCGCCTGAGCCGATGTTGCTACCGGTTGATGGTGCCCATGAGATCCTGGGAATTGGTGTGCTTGCCCCGGGGGAGGAAGGAAAACCAATTTTACACATGCATGCTGCAATGGGGAGGTCGGGGCATACCGTGGCTGGATGCTTGCGTTATGGAGTGAATGCATGGTTGGTAGGAGAGGTTATACTTTATGAAATCGTGGGAGCGAGTGCGGCACGGATAAAGGATGAGCAAAGTGGGTTTGTTCTTCTAAGTTTGGATGAATGAGCCCATCTATCTAAGCTTAAGGGCGTTCATGAAAGCCTCTCTGGGTATCTCCACCCGGCCTATCATTCGCATCTTTTTCTTCCCTTCTTTCTGTTTCTCCAATAGCTTGCGCTTGCGCGTTATATCGCCACCATAACACTTGGCCAGGACGTCCTTGCGCTTGGCGGGTATGTCGGCACGGGCTACTATGCGGCCTCCAACCGCTGCCTGCAGTGGTACTTTGAACAGCTGGCGCGGGATATCCTCTTTTAGCTTGAACACTATCGCTTTTCCCACCTCGTGTGCTTTATCGGGAGGTACGATGCGGCTGAAGGCATCCGCCATTACTTCGTTTACCAGCACGTCCAGTTTGACCAGCTTGGCATTTCGGTAGCCAAGGAAATGATAGTCCAGCGAGGCATAACCGCGGCTTCGGCTTTTCATCTGATCATAGAAGGTAGTTAGCATTGAGCGCAGGGGTATTTCGAATTCTAGTTGTACTCGTTGTCCCAGCTCACTCGGCGCTTTTGCCTGGCCTAGATATTCTGTGCGTTTATAGATGCCATCGCATTCCATGACGAGGTCCATTATGGGGCCAATGAACTTTGAGGGTGTAACAAGGGATAAGGCGACCCACGGTTCTTCCATTTTTTCTATCTCTGCTGGAGAGGGCATGTCGATCGGATTGATAACGGTCATTTTTTGGCCGTTGGTTTTAGTAATGAGCAAACTAACACCTGGTGAGGTAACTACCAGTGAAAGGAAGAATTCGCGTTCCAATCTCTCGCATATAATATCGAGGTGCAGTAGACCCAGAAAACCACAGCGGAACCCATATCCCAGGAGTGGGCTGGACTCAGGTTCGTATGATAGCGATGCGTCATTTAAACTGAGTTTTTCTATGGCCTCGTGAAGTCCACGGTAGTCATCTGCCATTGCAGGGTATATGCCAGCGAATACCATTGGCTTTGCTGGGCGATAGCCAATCAGAGGTTCATTAGCACCCCCGGTTAGAGATGTGATGGTATCACCCACGCGACATTCTCCTACGTATTTCAGCCCGGTGGCGATGTAGCCGACATCGCCTGAAGAAAGGCCATTGGTTGGGCATGGCTCTGGATTGAAGTATCCTACCTCCAGAGTTTCTATTTTCTTATCTTGCCCCATTAATCTCAGGTAATCTCCTTTTGCTATTTGGCCGTCCACCACCCGGAGATAGGCGATTACGCCCTTATAGGGATCATAATGGGAGTCAAAGATAAGTGCCCGCAGTGGCATATCTGGTTTGCCCTTGGGAGGAGGAATGCGCTTGACTATTTCTTCCAGTAGTTGAGATACTCCCTGCCCGGTCTTGGCGCTTATGAGAAGTACACTTTCCCTATCGTATCCCAGTACGCTCTCTATTTCTTCCATTACGTGTTCGGGTTCGCTTCCAGGCAAATCTATTTTATTGATTGCGGGGATGATTTCCAGTTTGTGTTCCATGGCCATGTATACGTTCGCCAGAGTCTGGGCCTGTATACCTTGAGTGGCGTCTATTATCAGTACTGCTCCTTCACAGGAAGCGATGGTGCGAGAGACCTCATATGAGAAGTCTACGTGGCCTGGCGTATCTACCAGGTTTAATCTGTAGCTTTTGCCATCCCCGGACAGGTAGTTGAGGCGAATTGCCTTTGCCTTTATGGTGATGCCGCGCTCTCTCTCCAGCTCCATGCTGTCCATTACCTGATCGCGCAAGCTCTCGCCGGACATAGCTCCTGTCATCTCTATCAGGCGATCGGCTAGTGTTGATTTACCGTGATCGATATGTGCAATGATGCAGAAATTTCTTGTAATTAGTTGGTCCATCTTTATGAATATGAATATCTCCGTTTATAATTTGCTCTGTAAACCTATTTTGTTGAATTTCTTTTGGTTTACTCCTCTTTTCCCGATTCTGGGAGGAATCGCCAGAAGGCTTCATTGGCCAGTAGCCTGCCCTTCCTTGTGAGGGAGATGCCCTCGGCGCTGCTTTCCAGGAGTTCCAGATAGGTCAGGTCATTGATCTCTTGAGAGTATGCGTCCATTAAGTCTACGCCAAATCGAGCGCGTATGTCATCTACAGCTACTCCTGAGTTTAGTCTCAATCCTAAGATGATAGTTTCAGCAAGTTCCATTTCCGGGGTGATTTTCTCAATCATCTCTCTGACCAGTGGTATTCCCTGTGAAAGTGCTTCAATATAATTATCCAGGTTTCTCGTGTTAGCGAAGCGGTAGCCATGGATGTAAGAATGTGCAGCGACACCTATGCCAAGATAAGGTAAGTTGTGCCAGTAGACTAGGTTGTGCTGGCATTCTCTGCCTCCCCTGGCCCAGTTTGATATCTCGTAGTGTAGATAACCATGCTCTGCCAGTGTATCCTCTGCTATTTCATACTGGTCTGCGCTCAGGTCGGGATCTAAAGGAGGCAGCTCGCCCCTTTCAATTGCTTTATATAGCGGTTCATCTCCCTCGAGCCGAAGCGGGTATAGAGAGAGGTGTTCTGCTCCCAGCTCTATAGCTTCATTCAACGTATTCTGCCAGCGCGTTAGAGTCTGTCTCGGTACTCCATAAATGAGGTCCAGGTTGACGTTGCTAAAGCCGGCCTCTCGAGCATACTGTACGGTCTTTCTGGCTTCTTCCGAAGTATGAATGCGGTCGAGGAGCTTGAGATCGTCATCGTGCAGGCTCTGCACTCCCAGGCTCAGCCGGTTGATCCCCGAGGACCTGATGTTTGCCAGATATTCCTTTGCTACAGTTCCCGGGTTGACTTCAATGGTCGTTTCTGCTGCCTCATCTATCCTGAAGAGCGAGCGGGCTGTAGATAATATGTCATCAACCTGCTGGTAAGAAAGCAGACTTGGCGTTCCTCCGCCAAGGTATAAGCTGGATACTGGCTGGCCAGAAGCGTTCAGGGAGAGGTCTTCATGAAGAGCATTGACATACGCGGGGATATCCTGCTCGCGGTGGGAATACGATACAAAGGAACAATAGTTACACTTGTGCAGGCAGAATGGTATGTGGATATAGAGTGCTATATTCTGGCTACCTATAGATTGTCCTCTTGTCTCTTGGAATAATTTAATGGAAATTTCTCCTTTTCCTGAGTTGCGCTGGTTGTTTGGCTACAATTGTATCAAAAGACCTCCCAAAAGTAAGTTCTGGATTAGTAAATACGACGAAACGCCTGCATCTAGTTAATAACTGCGTGCGATATGCGATGAGTATAAACTAAGTCTGATGATAGTTGCCCTCTGCGCGGAGTATGGATTGGCATCAGGAGATTTCCAGAGAGATATTGTTATATTTACGTATGTGTTCTTCCTTTAAGATTCGGAAAGACAACTGGAACGAAGCTGTGCTGAGACTATCCGTATTCATTATTACGGCATCCTCTCCATTATCAGAGTAGTATCGAGAACGGTAGCCTACTTCTCTGAAACCGTGTTTTTTATAAAGTGCTTGAGCAACATCGTTAGAGGAGCGCACTTCCAGGGTTATCATGTTGGCATCCAAAGTGCTTACGAGCTCGGTTACGGCTATTAGCAGTGCTTCACCTATACCTTGGTTGCGATATCTATCTCTTACTGCGAGGGACATGATATGTGCATTGTGCGCCATCATCCACAGGCCAGCGAAGCCAACGATGTAAGAGTTTTGTGAGTTCTGCTCTTCACGATAGTCATCATGTGCATTATTGAAAAAGTCCTTGAAGAGAGGTAGAGAGGTTAGGGGTGGCATCTTTGACTTGGTGAAAATAGCGCTTTGCGTAGAAGCTACCAGGTAGTATGCTAGGGGATTTTTAAACTCTTTGTAGTAGGATGATGATAGGCGGAACATCCACTCGGTGGGAAAGACCTCGCGGTCGATTTCTGTTACCTGCGGAACATCTTCTTCCTTCATCAAACGAACCGTATATTTTGGATCCTGCATTTTCTGCCCCCTTGTGTGCTGGATCCCGGCCATGGAAAGACACTCTAATCTGAATTTATTATGGCATATGAGCCGATTTATATACAGCGGTATTCTTTCTCTTTTCCTTGGGATATAATTATATTTCAGGGTATGGTTAAGTCTCCTGATCTGTGCGTTCAGCTGGCCCCGGTTCATCCCGTGGGTTTATTTCTCGCAAATCCCGTGATGATAGCTTCGGGGATATTTGGTTATGGCGATGAGTATGCACAGCTGATTGATATACAAAAGCTGGGGGCTATTATCTGTAAGGGAACTACCCTTGCTCCTCGTACAGGTAATTCTCAGCCACGTTTGGCGGAGACTGCATCCGGGCTGCTTAACTCTGTGGGTCTGGAAAATATCGGTGTTGAAGCTCTGATCAGGGAAAAAGCTCCACGGTGGGCAACATGGGAAGTTCCTGTGATAGTTAACATCGCTGGGGAAAGTATAGAGGAGTACGTTGAGGTGGCATCTAAGTTGGAGGGGGTGCCTGGAGTGAGAGGCATAGAAGTGAATATTAGTTGCCCCAACGTATCAGCGGGCGGAATGGAGTTTGGCATGACTCCGGAAATTGCAGCACGGGTGACTGCAGCGGTTAAAGCGGCTAGCAGTTTGCCGGTGATGGTCAAATTAAGCCCGAATGTGACGGACATTAAGACAATTTCTCTGGCAGTTCAAGAAGCAGGTGCCGATACTATCTCTCTTATCAATACCCTGAAAGGAATGGCTTTCGATATCCACGCAGGGAAACCATATTTGGGGAATGTGATGGGTGGACTTTCTGGCCCCGCTATCAAGCCGGTGGCTTTGCGCATGGTTTACGAGGTCTCTGAAGTTGTGCAAATTCCTGTAATTGGTTGCGGCGGGATCTCTTCAGTCAACGATGCTCTGGAGTTTATCATGTGTGGAGCCAGCGCTATACAGGTCGGCACTGCCAGCTTTGCTGATCCTGGTATTAGCCTCGCTATATTGCAGGGAATAGAAGAATTCATGCGCGATAAGAAGATAGAGAGAATAGCTGACATCGTTGGTCTGGCGCATTGATTTTCTTTCTGTTTTTCCCTTCAAAGGAATTTTCAACCTTGGACTAGCTTTTCTCCGGCAAGAAAAGCATCTCTCAGCGCTGTGGGGTGAGCTATTATGGCATCTCTTGTATCCATGCCGGCAAAAAACAGTTCAGCTGAGTATTCAATATCCAGAGTAGCGAACCATGCCTTCACTGTAGCTATGGATGGTTGGAAAGTGTTGGGACGGGCATTGCCCGCCACGGACAGGTATAGTCCTCTGCGCTTGCCCTGCGTAGTGATGGCAGGAGTAACTTTGAGCAGATATTTTCTGACCCAGAGTGCCTGGCAACGATCGATCATAGCTTTTACCTGTGCTGGCAGCCCTAGGAAGAAAATGGGGGCAGATAGAATGAGGTGGTCAGCTTGAAGTAGCTCCTGGTAGAGCCATTGCATATCATCGTCCGTGGCGCATTTGCCTTCTGGCAGGCATTTATCGCAATGGAAGCAGGGAGCTATGTTAAGCTCCCTGCTGTTAATTCTATTAGTTTGGGCTCCTGCTGTAACAGCTCCTGCCAGAGCTTGCTCTAGCAGGAGGTCAGTGTTGCCACCACAGCGTGGACTGCCCGCTATGCCCAAAACACGTAGTTTCGGGTTTGTCACCCCTGCGTATTACTCCTTCTCGGGTTTCTTCATTGCTCTCTCAAGAAAGGGAGTTATCATGTCCATAGGAAGAGGGAACAGGATGGTGCTATTTTTGTCCTCAGCGATGGAGCCTAGCGTTTGCAGATAACGCAGTTGCATGGCTGAAGGCTGGGTTGCGATAACTTTGGCTGCCTGAGCCAGTTTTTCTGCTGCCTGGTATTCTCCTTCAGCATGAACGACCTTGGCCCTGCGGTCTCTCTCTGCTTCAGCCTGAGCTGCCATGGCTCGTTGCATTACCTGTGGCAATTCTACATCCTTGATTTCAACCATGCTTACTTTTATTCCCCATGGGTTTGTTCCTTCATCCACGACTGTCTGTATCTTCTCGTTGAGTTGCTCTCTGTGAGCTAGCACATCATCCAGTTCGGATTGTCCCACGACGTTTCGCAGGGTAGTCTGTGCTAACAGCGAAGTGGCCTTTATGTAGTCCAGCACCTTGAGTATGGCTTCTGCAGCGTCTACTACGCGGAAGAAGATTACGGCATCCACGGTAACGGTGACGTTATCCACGGTCATGCATTCCTGTTGGGGGACATCCATCGTAATCACGCGCAGGTCAACTTTTCTCATGCGCTCGATGAAGGGGATGAGGAATATCAGGCCGGGCCCCCTGAGGCCGACGAAGCGTCCCAGGCGAAAAACGCCGCCCCTCTCGTACTCCTGAACGATCTTAATGGCATTTGATAGCAGAATTATCACCACTATGGCGATTACAAAATAAACAATGAAGTTGTTCATTTCACCTCCTTTTCTTTCTTAGTTACCCACAATTTTAGCCCTGCTACTCTGGTTATAGTCACCTCCTCTTCTGGTTCTACCGTATCGCTGTTCCCTTCTAGAATGGCGGACCACACTTCGCCTTCTCCCTCAACAAAGACAGTGCCTTTAGGATTGAGAGCTGTCTGCGCTATGGCCGTTTTACCTATCATATCCTCTATTCCTGTAGATAGCTTTCGCCGCTGACCTCGAATGATAGCATATATGATAAGGCCAATACATACGATGCCACAAATTATAGCTGCAATAACTGCCCCTGATATCTCCATGGTCAATCAACCCCTTTTCCTTTATTCTCTTTGGATTTTTTCTCCACCCACAGCCTCAATTCGTCTACTTTGGTTATTATTACTTCTTCTCTTGGCTCTATCCTTTCGCCCCCGGTTATGGCATTCCAGAGCTCGCCTTCAGCGAGAACCTTGCCTTCGGGATCAAGGGGAGTTCGGGCTATCGCTGCTCTCCCCACCATGCCCTCGGCACCGGTGGCTTTGTGGCGTTTTTGTCCTCTAACGATAGCGCCGACGGCGAAAATGAAGAAAGCGGCGATGCCAACCGTTACCCCTGCAATGAGACCCCGGTCGATTTCTATTCCAGGGCTATGGCTGAATAGTACCAGCGATCCTGTGACAAGGGCCACTATGCCCCCACCCGTTAACAATCCAAAGCTAGAGGTAAAAATTTCCGCGATGAGGAGACCAATGCCCAGTAAGATGAGCGCAACACCTCCCCAATATGCATCGAGTACCCCCAGTGAGTAGAAAGATAGCAGCAGGCTGATGCCACCAGCTACTCCTGGGAATATCATCCCCGGATTGGATATCTCTGTGATTAGACCTATAGTGGCCAGCGTCATCAGGATATAGGCGATGTTGGGATCGCTTATAGTGAGCAGGAAACGTTCGATGGCATTCATCTCGTTTTCCTTCAACCCGTAGCTGGTGGTATCTATAGTGACCTCTTTGCCGCTGGCTAGCGTAACCTTTGTGCCATTTATCTTAGAGGTTAGATCTTCCAGGTTATCTGCTCTAATATTGATGAGATTGAGCTCAAGAGCATCGACATCGGTGAAAGATTTGCTTTCCGTTACTGCCAGCTCGGCTTCCTCTATGTTGCGTCCACGTTCCTGTGCGATAGTTTTCATCCACT
>CAZVCX010000044.1:0-3563 GCA_964626375.1 uncultured Dehalococcoidales bacterium
ATGCCAGTGAAAGAACTTATATTCATCCGCCAAGCGCATGATTTCTGTTCTGATAGCTGGGTTTACACTATAGGGATTTCTATCGATGTTGTCCAGCAAACGTTGGGTGATGGGATAGGGAATTGCTTCGCTGGAGGCTTTCTTCCAAACAAAGGCAGCACACCATGCATCATAGATAAACTTGCTATTCAGGTATCCGGAAGAGCGCATTATCTCTGCATAGGCTTCCTCCTTCAGTTTCAGGTTTTCGATATTGGTATCATCCATCTGATTCAGGTTTATCAGGTATGGCACATGGTTACCCAGATGCTCCCAAGGCTTTTCGTCGCCACTGAAGATATCGAGGACGTCCTTGTCCCTCTCTTCCTTATTGAGCTTTTTGTATTTGCTGCAGTAGTCTTTATCATCTCCCGTAAGGGGAGTAAAGGCTGCATCAGGGATGCCTTTCTTGAGTAAGGCAGGAGTGCAGCCCAGGAGAGAGTTTCCGCATTGGATATGATGGTCGAGGAAAGTGAGGGATTTTCCGGGTTCAAGAGCTTCCATCCAAAGCGAGATTTTGCAGAGTTCAACTGCCATCAGATTCAAATCCACTCCATAGATGCAATGACCGATCACGTCTCTAAGGGCATGCTGGATTACAGAAGGTGCAGGCTCATCTTCACCAGCCCGGATTGAAGCAAGACGCTTGGCAAGCCGATGGGCTGCTGAGATGAGGAAATGTCCACTACCGCAAGCAGGATCGCAGATTTTGAGAGCAAGTAGTGCTTGTTCTTTGGTGGTAGAGTCTAAGGCCGTTTTGAGTGCATTGTCTATGACAGGTTCCAAAGCAGAATCCAACAGACAATTCACTAGAGAAGAAGGGGTGTAATAGCTTCCTGTGGTCTTACGTTCTGAGCCTGAGACAACATTAAGTTTGAAACAACCTGCTTCCAGATTGATTTCGGGATGCATTTCCAGGAGAGATTCATAGACGGAGCCAAGTTCTTCAGGTCCTAGATTACGATAGTTTATGGGTTGGAAGATATTGTTCTTTTGAGTATAGCAGAGAAAACGGACTGCCGAGAGTAAATCACTATTGGCTATCTCACAATTAGCCATTTCCTGCGTTGAAGAAGCTCTAAACAGAAAAGAACCCAAGGCTGGTACTCCGAGTGCCGTGTTGCCGTCATATAGGCCGTTAAAAAGCAAATTTAGCTGCTGCCAGAGATCAGAATGCCGGGTTCCTCTTTTCTTGCGGGCAAGTTCCCTGATCCGATAGGTGGAATAGTACTTGTGATATGTCTGCTTTATCTTATCGGGAACATCGCCTGGAATAAGCAAGTCCCTATCCTCTGCCACAAACACGAAGAGCAGGCGATAGACCTGTAACAGGACCTGATGATAATAGTTCTGCAAGGTAAGGGTGCCGGAGCGGAGTTTATCCCTGAGCTCAGTATTGGCTGGATGGGAGAGAAATCCTGCACCAAGCGATTCGATGGCAGATTGGACATTATTACGTAGCTCATCCAAGGCACGGACACCGTCTTTGATGGATGCATTGTACCACTTTTCCAACCAGCAGGTTTCGGGAGGTAGCAATTTGCCTGTTTCATCTGTCTTCACTTCCACCCGGGACTGATGGCAAAGTAGATATAGCAAGAAGAAATCGCTGTAGGCAACTCCATCCATCATAGCTTGTAGGTCAAACTCCACATAAGCAGAGCGGGTTAGGGAGATATTGTCACGCAGGATGCGGAGCTTGAGACCATTGGACAGGATACCCCAGATGTAATCCTCACTACGGTTTAGGAACTCCTGCACCAGGGAATGCGGAGAAAGTTTGGTTTCTCCTTTGGCTATGGGATTACGTTTATCCAGATCCCATTTGAAGCTAACTAGATGTATGGCAACAGGCTCAGATGCCTTGTGACTGATGGGATAGGTTTTATCCTCTATCTCGATAGATTTCTGGGTCTGGAGCCTGCCATATCCAAGCTCCTGAAAGAGAGGCAGTAGCCAGCGTTCGCGTGTCTCAGTGGTGCCAATGGCTTCTTGAGGTAATTGATTTAGTATTTCCCGATATGTCTGCCAGACACCGAGAAGACGGTTCCATGAACGTGTGGCAGCCTCGTTTAAGCGTTCGCTAGGACTCAAGTGGTAGTCTGTGGATTTAAGACCTTCAAGAGTGGCATCGCCATTGACAATCCTCTGGAGCAGTTCGGCAGGGAGGATGGCTCCTTCGGTGCGGATGGTATTGAAAACACTACTGCGCTTAGACATTAGCACCTCCCACCGGGAGATAAACATAGATGCCAAGCACATCGGGAGGCAATTCAGGTTTGATATCTGGCTTATGAGAGCGTTTTAACAAAACCGCATCGCGTACTCGGAGGTGTGAAGCAAGTAGCTCTGTGGAACGCTTTTGGGCAAAGCTATTTATGATCGGCAGAAGCGATGCATAATTATCTATGACTCGCTCGATCTGGGCTTGAGCTTGCTGGGGCAGGACATTCTCTGAAGGCGTGGCACTCAGCAAAGCTTTAGCATCATGTTCTGTAAGCCAAACAGGGGATTCAGGTGAGCCTGTAAAAGCTACAATTTGGGAGTCCTCAACCAAGCTACGATAAATCTTTTCTTCATAAGGCTGATTGATATGGAAGCGGTACCTAAGTAGTAAAAGGGTTGTCCTTCGTTCTACTGATGCAGTGCGGATGACTCCTGCACGGCTGGCGACACAATGGGTATTTTCACTATCCAAAGCAGTGCTCATTACCAAATCTGCTAAGCCTTCCACTATGGGATGAGTGCGGGAGAGATAGATTTCCTTTTCCTGAACAGGGAGATCGAAACTGACCGTGATTTTATCAGGAAGATAACCACAGGTTTCTTTTACCAGTGTAGGTACGGGACTCAAGTCTATCTGATAAGTGCTCTTTACATCTCTTATCACAGCATGATAGCGGGTGAAGGTCTGTTTCACGAAGTCCTTAATGTTCAGCTGAGAACCAATGGAATCCCTGATGGAATCGAGTTCTGCCTTGATCTCATCGACTCTGGAGGCAAGACCCATCTGGGAAAACATGGTCTGGCTACGTTTTTCCTTGTCTTTGGCATTCTCCCAAGCATCATGCAGCTTCTTTTTGTCATCTTTGAAGAACTCGTCGAACCCGGTAATCATGAGCTGATCACCTCTTCCTGATTGCTCCCGGAGCAGAAGGCCTTCGAAGATGGCTTCTACTACTGCTTCGGTATCGGCAGGAACAGGGACAGAGATACCGAGAGATGATTTTATCTGCTTGTGCTTACGGAGCAGTACGTCCAAGACGATGCCATCGATCTGGTTGTCCATTCCGTAATAGGTGAGCATGCGAACAGTTGGGTGGGGCTGACCAAAACGATCTACACGCCCCTCACGCTGTTCGTGACGAGTGGGGTTCCAACTGAGGTCATAGTGGATAACAGCATCAAAATGATCCTGGAGGTTGATACCTTCAGAGAGACAATCCGTGCAAACCAATATACGAGAGGGAAATTCTGAGAGTTCGCTTACCCTACCTTCCCGCTCCTCGGGAGGCAGCAGCCCG
>CAZVCX010000045.1:0-7110 GCA_964626375.1 uncultured Dehalococcoidales bacterium
AAGGAACCAGAGCTGCCTCATCGAATGCGTTATTAACGATAACCGCGATGCAGAGTACAAATGGTCGATCAACCATGGAGACATAATTGCCAGCGGAGCCATAGCGGAGTGGGTCGCGCCAGCCTATCATACAGATGCTCTCGTTACCGTGGTGGTAACCGACGATTACGGTGAACGAGTAGAAGCGCACATAAGTTTCAAGGTATCAGATTGTCCTGCCTGCTTCAGTCGCAACTGCGTGGGAGAAAAGCTTCCACTAGAGTTCTCCCTTTAATAAGCTCCATATACAACTCAGATCTGCTTAAATGTACCTGCCCACAGATACGGCGATAGCCCTCAACTCCTCCATCAGCCGGGAGAAGTCCGATGGAGTAAGAGCCTGCAATCCATCTACCAGCGCTTCTTTGGGATTGGGATGTACCTCAATGAGCAAACCATCCGCACCAGCAGCAACGGCAGCCTTGGCTATGGCTGGCACAAAAGCGTAATGCCCGGCAGCATGACTGGGATCAACTATCAATGGCAGGTGGCTGAATCTTTTAACCACGGGAATAGAACTAATATCAAGAGAGAAGCGTACGCTATTTTCGAATGTCCGAATGCCTCTCTCGCACAGGATAACCCTGTCGTTACCTTCCGCCAGGAGATAATCAGCCGCTGTTAGCCATTCGGTAATTGTGGCAGATAAACCGCGCTTCAAAACTGCAGGGCATTTCTTTTTACCTACCTGTGTTAGCAAGGAGAAGTTCTGCATATTGCGAGCTCCTATTTGAAGGATATCGACGTATTCAGCTACTCGGTCAACGTCATGCGGATCCACCACTTCAGTAATGACGGGAGCACCGAACCGTTTTCTAGACTCAGCCAAAAGTTCCAGCCCTTTCTTTTCCAGACCCTGAAAGCTAAAGGGCGACGTGCGTGGCTTGAAAGCACCTCCTCTTACAATGCAGGCTCCGGCAGATTTAACCACCATGGTGGCTTCCATCAACTGTTCTTCGCTTTCCACAGCACAGGGACCAGCCATAACCACTATGCGCCGCCCCCCGATTTCGATATCATCAACCGATACTATGCTATCCACCACCTTGAATTCACGCGAAGCTAGCTTATAGGGCTTCATGATGCGCGATACGCTTTCTACACCGGGAAGCACGGCAAAAACATCCGTTGACAGCTTTCCCGTGTCCTTTCCCAGTATGGCCACCACAGTCTTATCGGTACCCGAGTTTAGCTGAACATCCATGCCCAGCGACCGGGCTCGACGTATCACGTCATCTATCTCATCCTGATTGGTATCTTTTCTCATTTCTACTATCATAATATCCTCCAACGGCACCAGGCCATATAAACTTTGTCTGATTCCATATGATAGGAAATTTACACGCGCCAAGCAAACCGCTTACCCTCGAAAATTATCTGGAAGCTGCAATCACTCTCAACCAGTCGGGTTGCTTAAATGCACTAGCTCAACGGTAAAATAGCCAATGATCGAATGCCTTTCTACATAACACATTCTTTCAACCCTTTTGCAGATTCCTGCGCCGCAATACCAATACGGCAGGCACGGATATGGCGTATAGCGATAAGAAAATGATGAAAGCCAGAGAGTAGCTACCGGTAACATCATATATTTGGCCCGCTACAAGAGGACCCGTTGCGGTACCGATATGCTCTATCAGTAAAAATGACCCCAGTATACCTCCATAAGAAGACAAGCCAAAGGCAGTGCCGGTAATCATTGACAGCGTTGGCAACCAGCTACCCGCTCCCATTCCCATAACGATAGAATATACCCATACCAAAAATGATGGCGAATCTAGCTCTATGTTCATAAGCATAATTATGCCAATTATTTGCAGAGCGAGCCCTATGGCGCAAGCATACTTTGCAGGAATGCGATCGCAAAGCCAACCAAAGATAAGTTTACCGAAAGCACTCCCGAGGCCAACGAACCCCACGACACCCGCTACCGTTGCCACGGAAAATCCTATATCTTCGAGATGAGGGGCCTGGTTCTGAACAACCCCTACGTGACAGAATGCGTTCAAAAAGAAAGACACGCCAATCAACCAGAAACTCAAAGAGGCAAAGGCCTTCCTCAAATTCCGCCCACCGGTATCAGCAAGTTCAACATCGCGGGCAATGTCTTCCGCTGGAGATGAAGCCCCATCGGGATAAAGCCCCATATCCGACGGTTTCGTTCTAATCACCAGTAAAGACACGGGAACAATGGTTATCACTATAAGCAACGCCATCGAGATATACGATATTCTCCACGACCACGTGGGAATGAGATAGCTTCCAACGAGCATAGCCATTACCATGCCCCCCACACCCAATCCCGATGACATTATGCCAATTGCCAACCCCCTTCTCTTTTTGAACCAGTGAGAAACCGCGACAGTCGCTGGCGGGATACCCATAGCCGCTCCTCCAATACCTACAACGACATAGCTGAGATAAAAGTGCCACAACTCCTGCATCAAACCCAACAAAGCAAAACCAGTGCCTATAGTAAGAGCACCAGCGAAAATGACCGTCCTTACCCCATAGCGATCCACTATCCTGCCAACCACAAGAGAAAATACCCCCATGACCAGAAACAAGACAGTGAAAGCAGCCATTATTTCTCCACGATTCCACCCCATGTCAGTTTCTAGAGGCTTTACAAACAGGCCGAAAGTGAAGAAACTGCATCCCTGGCTAATGAAAATGCACAGAAAAGCAGCAGCCAGCACCCAGTAACCATAAAATATCTTCAATCTTCTCAAGATGCGCTTTTCACCTGCAAATTCATATTATCAATCTTCGTAACAAAACAGCACACATATTCCTTTACAAGAGGTATCAGAGAGTACTTCCAATCCTAACATCAAAAGAAAAAGAAATCTATACTCCAAGGGAAACTTTTCCCCACCTCAAACGGCATCGAATATATCATTGGACAAGTAATTACAAAAAAGGTAATATTACTTCTCTATAATAGGAGACCATACATGGAGCTAACGCGCAGAGATTTTCTGAAATTTTCTGGTGGTGGAGCTGCAGGGATTGCCTTGTTTAGTTTTCTTGATCCAGACTCCCTCCTCGAAGCCGCTCCCATGGACATCCCCCTGCGAAAAGAGAAAGTCGGCGAGAGAACCACGATATGCCCCTATTGCGGAGTAGGATGTAGCCTCCTGGTAGCTGCTGTGAACGGCAAGGCTACGAACGTTGAAGGAGACCCCGATCATCCCATCAATCAGGGGACGCTATGCAGCAAAGGAGCCGCCCTCATCCAGGTAACCGACAATCCCAGAAGGCTTAGCAGAGTTCTCTACAGGGCACCCGGCGCATACGAATGGGAGGAGAAAACATGGGATTGGGCCATTGAACGCATAGCCCGCAACATCAAGAGAACGCGCGATGATAACTGGACTCATATCGATGACAAAGGGCGCGTTGTTAACCGCACCGAGGCCATAGCCAATGATGGCAGCGCCGTAGTTAACAATGAAGAAGCCTATCTGATAACCAAGCTCTGCCGCTCTCTGGGCTTAACATACATCGAACACTGTGCCAGGCTTTGCCACTCATCTACCGTTAGCGCGTTGGGAGCATCTTTCGGACGAGGGGCAATGACCAATCACTGGATCGATCTCAAAAATGCTGACTGCATCATGATTATCGGGAGCAATGCTGCAGAGAATCACCCAATATCCTTCAAGTGGATAACCAAAGCAATGAAAGAAAAGGGCGCCAAGCTTATCAGCGTCGACCCTCGCTTTACTCGAACTTCTGCTCAAGCTGACATATATGCCAGAATGAGATCAGGTACAGATGTAGCTTTCATCGGAGGGATGATCAAATATGTAGTTGAAGACATAGAGAGAAATCCTGACAACTACAATATGACCTATATTGGGCAATATACCAACGCGAGCTTGCTGGTGGATCCCGGATTTGAAGGTGCAGCAGATCTGGATGGCCTCTTTAGCGGTTATAATCCAGATAAAAGGGAATATGATAGATCAACCTGGATATACCAGATGGATGAAAAAGGAATCCCTCTGCGTGATCCCTCTCTCAAAGATCCAAATTGTGTTTTCCAGATTCTCAAGAAGCATTTCAACCGCTACGATATCGATACGGTGTGCAGCATCACGGGAACTCCTCGAGACGTTTACATCGAAGTAATCAAAACATATACAGCAACCGGCAAATCTGGTAAAGCAGCTACCATTATCTACGCTATGGGCACAACTCAGCATACCAATGCCGTTCAGATGATCCGCTCGTATGCCATATTGCAACTTCTGCTAGGCAATATAGGAGTGGCCGGCGGCGGAATCAATGCAGCCAGAGGACAATCCAACGTTCAGGGGTCAACCGATCATGCCATTCTTTATCACATTCTCCCTGGCTATCTCAAGACCCCCAGCCCTGACGACTTAAACCTGGAGACCTATCTCAAAAACCACACGCCCACGAGCAACAATCCTGAGAGTGCCAACTGGTGGCAGAACTATCGAAAATATATGGTTAGCATGCTCAAGGCATGGTACGGGAATGCAGCCAGCTCCCCCGAGTTTGCTTACGAATACCTGCCAAAAGTTGAAGGCGATCATTCTCACATTGCCATAACACAGGCAATGCACAAGGGAATAATTAAAGGCCTCATTTCGTGGGGCCACAACACCGCCGTTTCCGGCCCCAACGGCAACATGGAAAGGGCTGATCTGGACAAGCTCGACTGGTTGCTGGTATCAGAGCTCTGGGAATCTGAGACGGCTGCCTTCTGGAAAAGACCGGGCGTTGATCCAGGCAAAATAAACACCGAGGTCTTCCTTCTCCCCGCCAGGGCTTCGTTAGAAAAGGAAGGCAGCATTACCAACAGCGGCAGATGGAGCCAATGGCGCTATACTTGCTGCAATGCTCCTGAAATGGCACAAACGGACCTGTGGATATTTACCAGGATCGTTGAGAAACTGAAAGAGCTCTACTATGAAGAAGGAGGAGCTTATCCTGACCCCATTCTGAATATGACATGGGATTATGGCCATGAACCAGATGTCCATCAGGTAGCCAGAGAAATCAATGGCTATGACCTTACGACTGGCAAGCTATTATCCAGCTTTGTCAATCTCCAGAGCGATGGTTCTACCTCTGCAGGCAACTGGCTTTACTGTGGTAGCTACACCGAAGATGGCAACATGGCAGCCCGGCGAGATCTGTCGCAGACGATATCTCAAGCAAACATTGCTCTATTTCCCAACTGGTCATGGAGCTGGCCGGTGAACCGTCGCATACTCTACAACAGGGCTTCAGTTGACCTCGATGGAAATCCCTGGAACCCGGAGGCAGCGGTGATTGCCTGGAATTCTATATTTTCCATGTGGGATGGCGATGTTCCTGATGGGGGCTGGCCACCAATGACATACGAAGGAACTCGCCTTCCTTTCATTATGACCGCTGAAGGAAGGGGATGTATCTTCGCTCCGGGCAAAGCTCTCAAAGACGGCCCCCTGCCTGAGCACTATGAGCCATGGGAAAGCCCCGTACAGAATATCATGTCGGGAACACAGAACGATCCAGCGATAACAATATGGAAATCCGACATGGATTTCAAAGGTGAAGCAGATAAATTTCCCATTGTCTGTACCACTTTTCGCCTCTCAGAACACTGGCAGGCGGGGCAGATGACGAGAAATTTGCCCTGGCTGGTAGAACTCATGCCAGAGATGTTCGTCGAAGTAGGCGAGGAGCTGGCTCTGGAAAAAGGCATCGTTAACGGGGGGAAAATTACTGTAGAGTCAGCTCGAGGAAAAATCCAGGCGGTAGCCATGGTTACCAAACGCTTTACGCCTTTCAAGATTGGAGGGAAAAAAGTTCATGAAATTGGCATGCCATGGCACTGGGGTTACATGGGACTGTCAACTGGCGATAGCGCCAATCTTCTCACGGCGAACATCGGCGATGCCAACACTACCATACCCGAGTACAAGGCTTTCCTGTGCAACGTCTTTCCAGGATAAAGACAAAAGATATAAAATATATAGAAAGGTCGCATTATGAAGAAAACTGGTACATCCATAGCAATGGAGGAACATAATGGCTAAAGCAATGCTAAACGACGTTACCCTGTGTATTGGCTGCCGCGCATGCCAGATTGCCTGCAAGCAGTGGCACGATCTTCCAGCGGAAAAGACTCATAACACGGGGACATTTGAAAACCCGCCTGACCTTTCAGCCAGTACCTGGACCAAGATTAAATTCGGAGAACTTGATGACAATGGCACTTTGAAATGGCTCTTCAGCAAACACCAGTGCATGCACTGCACTGAGGCAGCATGTGTCAATGTCTGCCCTTCCGGGGCTCTCAGGAGAGATCCATACCTCGGGTTCGTCACTTACGATGAAAACAGATGCACGGGATGCGGTTATTGCGTTGAGTTCTGCCCTTTCCATATACCAAGGATGGACGATCACGTTAGCAAATTTCTGGGAACGGGTAAGATGGGTGGTAAGTGCGACTTTTGCTATGACCGCGTGAGCAACGGGCTGGAACCCGCCTGTGCCAAAGTATGCCCCACGGGAGCAATAAAATTCGGTGAGAGCGACGATCTGGTAATAGAAGGAAGAGAGAGGGTCGCAGCATTGAAAGCAAATCATCCCGATGCCAACCTCTACGGAGAGCACGAGCTCGGTGGTCTGCACATGATGTACGTTCTTGATAGAAAACCCGGGGCATATGGTTTCCCCGATAACCCGCAATACCCTGCCGCTGCTACCGCGCTGCCCATTGAAAAGTGGGCAGGAATAGGGTTGGGTTTGCTTGCGGGCGCAGGTATTTTGACGGCATCGGTGGTTGCTCGAGCAAGAATGGTCCAGGAGGAGCAAGCAAATGGCAAAGAATAAGAAAGAAAGAGGCTTAATATCATCCGTTTTTCACACCATCGGCGACGTTATCAGTACTTTTCTCTTCGATTATCTTTTTGATGATCCCGATAGAAAGGGCGTTATGCGCTTTAGCTTTCCAGCAAGGACCTTTCACTGGGTGGTGGTGGTTTTGATCGCCCTGCTAGGGCTAACGGGATTGATCCTATTCGTACCCGGCTGGGGAGCCGCCTC
>CAZVCX010000046.1:0-3083 GCA_964626375.1 uncultured Dehalococcoidales bacterium
AGATGATGAGGGGCTCGCCATGGAAGGCCTTCTGTATGAACAGGGGAATCACCGCGGCGTATTGGGAGTTGGGATCCTGCCTCGGGCCATAGACGTTGAAATATCTCAAGCAAGTGGTGGATAACCCATATACATCGTGGAAGACGCGGCAGTAGTATTCTCCCGCGAGCTTGGTTACGGCGTAGGGGGAGAGAGGGTTGGGGGCCATTCCCTCATGCTTGGGCAAGGTGGGTGCGTCGCCATACACCGAAGAAGACGAGGCATAGATCACTTTTCTTACGCCGCTATCCTTCGCGGCCAGGAGCACGTTGAGCGTGCCGGTCAGGTTGGCCTGGTGCGAGGAAAGGGGATCGTTTATGCTGCGCGGTACGCTGGGAATGGCTGCCTGGTGAAAGATGTAGCTGGCGCCGCGAAATAGGTCCCGCAGCAGCGGCAGGTCGGTAACGCTGCCTTCAACAAAGCTGACATAATGCCTGTCGAGCAACGGCTCGATGTTTTTCCTTTTGCCGGTGGATAGGTCGTCTACGATTACGACTTCATAGCTTCTCTCACTCAGTTCCCTGGCTATGTGCGAGCCAATGAAGCCGGCTCCCCCGGTTACTATTGCTTTCAACATTTGCGCTTTTGCTTGACCTTCACCTAGCTGAAGAAGTCCTGCACTTCGCTCGCCTTGTCTTCGATATTGATCAGAACGAAGGACACCTGTCCTGCGTACTCTCCAGCGGCAGCATTGAGGTAGGGCAGCTCTTCCTTGCAGGGCGGGCAGCGGATGGCCCAGAAATTGAGAACCACCGGCGTTTCTTTAACGAGTTCTGATAGGGTTATTTCTTCTCCTGCCAGGGTGGGCAGCGTGAAGTCCGGAGCTTCTATGTCTGGAGCTATTAATCCCAGCTCCTCGGGGGACAGATTTGCCGTTGACGGGTCGTCCAGCAGCAGGTTTACGCTTGCCATCACCTGCTCCTTGCTGGCAAAACCCCCTATCTTGAGGTAGCGAACGATGCCATCCTGGTCTACCAGGAAGGTACTTGGGATGTACCCCGTCTGGTAATGTGGGCTCACGCGTTGGTTCTCGTCTATGGCCACGGTGAAGTTTAGCGTGGTAGGAGTGGAAGAGTTGTTGCATCCTGACATGCCTGCAATGAGTATGCAGGCCAGTAAAAATAAACCTATTTTGGAGAAAAGGCGCATCTTGAATTTTTTCTTAATCATATTGTCTACCTCCCATTCATATGCTGCTGAGATATCCCAGGTTGCCGGTCAGCATGAGGATTCCTATGATAATCAATAGCGCTGCGCTTATTCCCAACGTGATTCGGGAGTGGCGGCTGAGCCACTTGATGGGTCGCGTGGCTGATCCTATCGCCATTCCGATAACGATGAATGGCACTCCCAATCCTACGCAGTAGGCCAGCAGCAGGTAAATTCCCTGCCATACCGTTTGCGAATTCCATGCAAGAGCCAGTACGCCTGCCAGTATTGGCCCCACGCACGGCGTCCAGCCAAGGGCAAATATGGCTCCTATGGACAGGGATCTGATGTAGCCCGATCCTTTGGCCGCTGTCAGGTTGAGGCGCGTTTCGCGGTTGAGCCATGGTATTTTCAGCGAGGCCAGCAGGAACAATCCGAACGCGATGAGCAGTGCACCAGCTATGTTGTTCAGTAAATTGGTGGGCAACATGGTTCCCAACAGCCCCACGGCGGCTCCCAGAATGATGAAAATTATGGAGAAACCGGCAATGAAGAAGGAAGTGTGCAGGAGTATATGCTTTCTCGATGGAGGTGTATCGGTAAGTACAGAGGCACCAGCAATATTGGCCAGGTAGATGGGGACCAGCGGCAGAATGCATGGAGAGAGGAAGGAGAGTAGCCCTGCCAGGAAGGCCACGGGGAAAGTGATGCCCGTCACTTTCCCGCTCCTCTCCCTGTTTTCCGTTTTGTGGTTAATTTCATCACGTTGATATGTAATAAAACGTTTATGCGGAGTAAAAAGTTCCTGCCAGTATAACAGAAATGCTTCATTTTGCTAAACGCTCGTTGCTTCTCTCCGAGTAGAGTTCACCTGCTCGGGTGTTAACTGGAGAGTACCTTGAGAGTGATCCCAATGGGGCAGTGGTCGGATCCGGCAACATCTGGCAGGATGAAAGCTTCTGTGACTGAATTCAAGAGATTCTCCGTGACGAAGAAATAGTCGATTCTCCAGCCCACATTTCTTTCCCTTGCCCGTGATTTCATGTCCCACCAGGTGTATTGATTTGGCTCCTTGTTGAAGTAGCGGAAAGTATCTACATAGCCATGTGCGACGAATTTGTCCATCCATTCCCTCTCTATGGGAAGGAATCCCGATATCTTTTCGTTCTCCTTTGGCCTTGCCAGGTCTATTTCTCGATGGGCCGTGTTGACATCTCCACATATTATGAGCTTCTCGCCCTTCTGGTGTAGCGGTTCTATGAAAAGGAGAAAGGCTTCGTAGAAATTAAGTTTGTATTTCAGGCGCTCTTCATCTCTCTTTCCGTTGGGGAAGTAGACGTTAAAGATGGTGAATTCGGGGTATTGCGAGATAAGAATTCTCCCCTCCCTATCTAATTCCTCTGCACCCAGTTCTCGTTGAACCTTGAGAGGAGCTTCTCTGCTCAAGGTGGCAACTCCGCTGTATCCTTTCTTCTCTGCGGGAGAATTCCAGTAAGCATGGTAGCCGTGTGGTTGCCGCAGGCCTTCATCGAGTTGCTCGGGATGAGCTTTTGTCTCCTGGAGGCAGAGGATGTCTGGGGACTCACTGAGCAACCATTCCAGGAATCCTTTTTTATGTGCTGATCTTATTCCGTTAACGTTCCAGGACAATATTTTTATCTCTTGCAAGATGGGCTCCCCCTCGCATAGCTCATTGTAGCATAAAAGGAGTGTGCCATTTATCCGTTGGAGGCATGCATTTTGCTCTGTATTGAGTTGCAGCTTATCTTCTACGATTATACCGGCAGACGATGGTTCTCGTTTGCCATGCAATAAAATACTGTAGAGCGATTTTATTGCTGTGAGCGCCCATTTCTTGCCCGCAATTGTTTAGAATATGGAGAGACCGATAAGCA
>CAZVCX010000047.1:0-6121 GCA_964626375.1 uncultured Dehalococcoidales bacterium
CACAGATGCGAGGGCTATTCCATCGATATCATCCCGAGCCGTTGCTCCTCCTCATCTACGATGGCGTCATCGAGCTTGACAAATACAGGACATGGCTCAGGAATTTTCTGACCTGGCTCGAGATCCTGCAATTTCCACCCCACTTCACTTAAATTACCCTTGAACCCGAGCAGATAATGAAGCTTCTCAGAGCTGAAGGGGAGAAAAGGGTAGAGAACAACCTTTAAGGCTGAGAGCAAGTACAATACAGTATAGGTAGACATAGCTGAAGCCTGTCTATCCTCCTTGATCTTCTTCCAGGGAGCTTGTTCATCGAGATACTGATTCGCCTCCTGTGCAAGAGACATTGCCTCCCTTATAGCCCCCTTGAAATTGCATCCATATAGTAAATCATCAACGGTACCCATAACATTTGTTGCTTGCTGCATTAATGCCTTGCTCCTGACATCAAGACAGCCTGGTGCAGGTATGACCCCACCGAAGTTGCGATAAGTAAAGCTGAGAACGCGGTGTATCAGATTCCCATAAGTTGCCACGAGTTCATTGTTATTGCGTCTCAGAAACTCGCGCCAGGAAAAATCGCTGTCGCTGGTTTCAGGCATGTTAACTGACAGCATATACCGTAGAGGATCTGGATGATATCTATCCAGGTAATCTGGTAACCAAACAGCCCACCTGCGACTGGTAGAAAGCTTCTGCCCCTCAATAGTCAAGAACTCATTCCCTGGAACATTGTAAGGAAGATTCAAACTCCCGTATCCCAGCAACATCGCCGGCCATACTAGCGTATGGAAAAAGATGTTGTCCTTGCCAACAAAATAGAAGCTTTTGCTTTCTCCCATCCAAAAAGGCTGCCATGCCGCCTCATCTCCGTTAAGCTTTGCCCACTCCTTGCTTGCCGATAGATAACCAATAACGGCCTCAAACCACACATAAATTCTCTTATCCTCAAAACCATCTTGCGGAACGCTTATGCCCCATCCCAGGTCGCGCGTTATGGCCCGATCTTTTAAACCTTCATTCAAGAACTTCCACGTAGCTCCCATCACATTTCGCCGCCAGCAACTCTGCTTACCTATCCATTCTTCTAGCTGCTTCTGAAAGGCACTGAGGCGCAAAAAGAAGTGCTCTGTACTTCGAAATTGTGGCGTCGCAGAGCAAATGTGACACCGCAGATCTTTAAGTTCAAACGGATTCATGGGACGACCACAAGCCTCACACTGGTCTCCACGCGCTTTATCAAATCCACAATAAGGACAAACGCCCTCCAGATAACGATCAGGAAGGAAGCGCTGGCAATGAGGACAATACGCCTGAAGAATCGTGTCTTTATAAATATATCCCTTTTTGAGAAGGGTGAGAAATATATCATGCGTAACTTCAGTGTGGTTCACCGTACTCGTCGATGTGAATAGATCAAAGGAAATACCCAGCTTTTGCCAGCACTCCCTGAACTGTCCATCATATCTACTTGCTATTTCCTGAGGAGAAGTAGATTCTTCTTCCGCTCGAATAGTAATCGGTGCTCCATGCTGATCACTCCCCGAAACCATCAATACTTTATTTCCTTTGAGCCGATGATAACGCGCAAAAATATCAGCTGGTAAATAAGCACCTGCCACATGTCCCAAGTGTAAGGGCCCATTAGCATAAGGCCAGGCAACACCTATCAGAATGTGTTCAGCCATAAAATCTCCCTATTAAGTAGAATTAATCCCCCAAATCAATGCCATGTTGCCTGGAAATCCTCTTCTTGAGAGAAAAAGGTAATCGTTTCTTTCCCCTCCTCATTCTTATACGAGGCATTTCCCTGCTTCAAGCAACAATCGACACAAAGACGGCGTTCATTACTTACATCCTCTCCAATCACCAGATATCGCTCACCATACCCGAGATAGCGATGACAACTATCACACTGTGTTATACCTATAGAAATACATCCGCGTCGCATATTATTCTCCTTCCTTAAAATTCAACCAAGTCTGGTAAAGTTCTTTCTTTGAAACTTTACCCAGCAAGCAAACACTTGAAATAGCATCACGAGCGCTAATCCCTCTCCGGAAGAGCTCTCGTAAAACGCTTTCTACCTCCTCCGTTACTTGCCCTTCCAACTCAAAGCACCCTTCAATAACCAGAGTAAACTCCCCTCTCGGAAGTGAAAAGTAAGCTCTGGCACAACTCACCGTACCCCTGAACACCTCTTCATGAACTTTGGTGAGCTCACGGCAAATAGATATTCTCCTATCTCCAAGAACTTCCTCTATATCCTGTAGAGCCTTTCCAATGCGGTGTGGAGACTCAAAAGCTACAATAGTTCTCTTCTCCCTGGCAATGGAAAAAAGGAGACGTCTTCTTGCACCATAGCTACGAGGAAGAAAACCAAGATAGATAAACTGATCTGTTGGCAACCCAGAAGCTACAAGGGCAGCGATTGGAGCTGAGGCACCAGGCACAGGTACGACAGAATTGCCCTGCTCAATAGCAGCAACAATGAACTCATAACCGGGATCGCTTATTCCCGGCATGCCAGCTTCAGAAACCAGCGCTACATCATGTCCTCCAAGAAAACTCAACAGATAATTCAACCCGGTATGCCTGCTATCTTCGCAGTAACTGGTCATAGCAGTTCTTATATTATATACATTGAGCAAACGGCGTGTAGTACGAGTATCTTCTGCAGCGATAAGATCAACTTCTCTCAAAATACGTAAAGCTCGCAACGAAATATCTTCCATGTTGCCTATTGGAGTAGCAACAATGTAAAGACTGGACACAACTGGGTAATTGTAGTTCGCAGTTGTGATTTTGTCCACATGTGTTCTCTCTATACAATGACCAAACAGTTCTCGCTGAACTTTACTCTCACAAGACGAAACGTTAACGAATGCAGATTGTTCTCTTCAGATTGTAATATAACTATAGAGAAACAGAGAATATTATTCGAAAACGAGAGGACAAACAGCCATGCCCGCATGAATCGATAAATTCTTCAATAACATTACATCAACCTTGCTTCGCTTTTGCACCTTCTTTCATCAGCTCATGATGCAGAACTCCAATAAAGGGGAGATTGCGATATTCCCCCTCGCGATCCAAACCATAGCCCACTATGAATTCATCCTTGATTTCAAAACCAACATACTTCAGCGGTACATCCACAATGCGACGGACTCTTTTATCCAAGAAGGTACATACATGGAGACTAGCCGGATTACGGGCTGAGATATACTTTAGAACGTAGTTTAACGTCATACCAGTATCTACAATGTCTTCTACCATCAATACATGCTGACCGGTAATAGTGCTATCAAGGTCTTTGGTTATTTGTACCACCCGAGCATCACCACCATAGCGCGATATGGCCATGAAATCAGGAATAACAGGGAGAGAAAGATTGCGCATCAGATCAGACATAAAACAAACAACGCCCTTGAGAATCCCCACCAGCACTAATTTCTCACCGGCATAATCCTGAGATATGCGCTTGGCCAAAACCCTGACCCTGCGCTGAATCTGCGTGTCGCTATACAAAATGCGCTCGATGCCCTCGGCTTTAGCTTCACCAGCGAAGCCATAACCAAATTTAGCCAGAAGTCGAGCATAATCATACTTATTTAGCAACTTAATATTTATCTCTGGATACAGCTCTTTTAGGCGACGCACCTTGCGATTCTTCTCAGTTATCAAGCTCTGTTTCAAAGTAGTCAATTCAACATACAGATCCATTTCGGAGAGATAAAAATCAGGAGTGAACATCTCAGCCACTCCATTATCTCCCCAGCGAAGAGGAAAAGCGCGAGGCTCATATAACCACTCAATGCGGTAGAAATCCAACAACTTAGCAAATTCTTCTTCGCTTGGATGAGCAAAGCTGGTCGGCCGCAGCGCATTAGTAGGCAACTGAGGTACATGTGACTCTAGCTTTTCCTTATCTGTCTTGTAGTTCCTCTCCATCAAGGTAGATAGCTCCATCCTTTCAAACAATAGGGCACACACATCAGCAACGCTGAGAAGGAAATTCCTGTCAGATTCGGAGAACTCTCTGATTTCGCGAGTGTAAATTCGAATCTCACCAATAACTTTGTCATCTTTAACAATGGGGATGCCAAGAATAGAAGATATGCCCTGCTCTCTGTCCTCTTCAGGATACTGAATACCATGTTCCGCAGCGATACCGGCAATATCAGCAATATATACCGTTTCCCCATCGAGTATATCCGGAAGGCTCTTGCGAGCATCGAGCGGTCCCTTTCTGAGGAAAAGATCACTTAAGCCATAAGACCCTACGGTAACCAGGTATCTCTTCAGAGGATTGAGGAACAAAATGCGACAACCTTGACCCCGTACTGCCTTGGCAGCACTCTTAGCTATAGAATTACCAATTTTCCTCAGCCCAAAGGACGAGTTGCACACGCCGGTTATTTGCTTAAGGGCCGGATAATAATTGCCGCTCATCGCTTCTCCTGGCTTAACCCTCCGTCATATCACCTAACCCAATTATTGCTTCTCTATAGTGAGAAACAAAGAAGATAAGCCAGATATCTACCCACATTTGGTAAAGCCACATTCAACACAGATACTGCAGCCCTCCTGATAAATTAAGGGCCCTCCACATTCAGGACATTGTCCCGTTCCGCTAACATCAGAAACGGAATTCGAGTGTTGAGAGTTAGAATCCTTATTCTCGTGAAGAGATACAAGATCCTTAGATTCATCACGGAGAGAATCATTAGCTTCACGTCTAACGTACTTCTCGAGAACTCCGGCGATAGCATCAGCACAGGACATCACGGCATGCCCATTTTCCCATGAAATAGAGGGACAACGAATACCTCGTAACTGCCTCACGATAGAATCCAAATCCAGACCAGACCTCAAGGCCAGCGAGATCAGCCGGCTGATAGCTTCAAGTTGTGCAGCAGCACAGCCCCCAGCTTTCCCCAGAGTAGAAAAAACCTCGCATATCCCACCTTCATCAAAATTCACCGTCACGTAAATGTACCCGCACCCGGTGTTTACTCTTTCTGTTATGCCTCTGGTAACTTTAGGTCTCTTCCTGGGGATAACACTGCCCCCCACATCCGCCACCTCTGCCTCCCTTTCCACGGATCCCACGGAGAGAACTTGCCCCTTACGGCTCCTATCCCTATAAATGGTGATCCCCTTTAGCCCTTCATGATATGCCATCATATATACCTGTCTAACATCTTCAGGAGTAGCTTCATGAGGGAAATTTACAGTCTTGGATACAGCACTATCGGTATACTTCTGAAATGCCGCCTGTATCTTGACATGCCATTCTGGAGATATATCATGTGCAGAGACAAAGACCCTCTTAACTTCTTCAGGGATATCATCAACATCCGCCACCTTTTTCCCTTCCGCCAATTCCTTCATCAGATCCGTAGAATAAAATCCCTGCTCCTTAGCTATCGCCTCAAAGTAAGGATTAACCTCTACAAATTCTTCGCCTGCCAAAATATGACGCACATAGCTCAAGGCATATAGTGGTTCTATTCCGCTGGAACAATTGGCAATTATGCTCAAACTGCCGGTAGGAGCGATGGTTGTTCTAGAAGCATTACGTAATTTATGGCCGCCATCAACATCATAAATACTGCCCTTAAAAGCAGAAAACTCTCCTCTCTGCTCAGCTAACGATATGGAGGCCTTATCTGCCTCTTTAGATATGAACTGCATAACCTGTTCGGCCATTTCGATAGCAGCATCGCTGTTATAAGGAATGTTAAGCTGGATCAACATATCAGCAAATCCCATTACGCCCAATCCGATCTTCCGTGTAGCCCGTGTCTTCTCCGTTATCTCGGGCAAAGGAAACTGGTTTACATCTATGACATCATCGAGAAATCGTACTGCCATGCTAACTACAGTGGTCAGCCTATCATAATCGATTCGCGCTCTCCCATCACCATGGTGAATCACCATTTTCGCCAGATTTATAGAGCCGAGGTTACATGATTCATAAGGCAGCAATGGTTGTTCTCCACATGGATTGGTGCTCTCAATTTGGCCCAAGTTCGGAGTAGGGTTATACTGATTAATTCGATCGATAAATACGATGCCAGGATCGCCCGTTCCCCAGGCATTACTAACTATTTTA
>CAZVCX010000048.1:0-2670 GCA_964626375.1 uncultured Dehalococcoidales bacterium
AGGCGCTTGAGAACAGCGGGAATATACTTTTCAACATGCTGATTCCGCTGATCCTTGTTTTTATTCTACTGCTGGCTTCAAATCTGTTCTTGAAACCGGCGCACATCAAAAATTTCCTTGGCGGAAAACCCAGAATCAAGAGCTTCGTTCTGTCTTCAACAGCGGGGATTGCTTCGATGGGCCCCATATATGCATGGTACCCCCTGCTCAAGGACATGAGAGAAAGAGGAGCGGGGAACTTCCCTATTGCAGTATTTCTCCATAGCCGGGCAGTCAAGCCATTCCTTCTACCCGTAATGATCTCTTATTTTGGATGGATTTACGCAGCAACTTTATCCATTCTCACAATTCTGAGCTCACTGATTATCGGATATGCTCTGCATATTTTCGTAAAGAGAGAAACTTTTCTTAATTCCGTTCTCACCGTAATGCCTGATGAATCAGAGCAATGATATCATGCGCATATATCCCCACTCCACTTCACAAAGTAGCCGAAAATTTGTGGGCAGGATAAAATCTAGTAAATGGAAATAAATATCTTTTCCCCCAAAAACGTTAATAAGGAGAACTCCAAAGACGATATGACAGAGATTTACAACATTGAAGTAAAATTACTGGCAATTACAGGACCAATCAGTGCGACAGCAGCATCGCCAGAAGAAAATGAAAGCCATCTCACCGACCCTGAAGAACTTATTGAGTACGCTGGCAGGCTATGCTGGGACAGTACAGATAAACTGGGCACGACATCCGACCGCATCCAAAAATGGATAGAGATGGGGCATGAATCAGTCATAGAGCACGCTTCTGCCACCTTCTACATCAGAGCAAGCAGAGTCTTAACTCATGAGCTGGTACGCCACAGAACAGCCAGCTACAGCCAGAGAAGCCAGAGATATGTAAGGGAAATTGAACCGCAGTATATTACACCGCCCGAGCTCAATGCGGCAACACCAGATGCACCCCCTATTTTTGAATCAGCAATGCAACACGCATGGTCATCTTACAGGCAGCTACTTAACCTCGGCATCAAGCCCGAAATAGCCCGCTATGTACTGCCCAATGCCTGCGAATCTCAAATAGTCATGACGATGAACTTCAGAGAACTACGACACTTTATCAAACTCAGGTCTGATAGAAGATCCCTTCCTGAAATGCGAGCAGTGGCAGGAAGAATCAGAGAAATCATGAAAACCCAGGCACCAAAATCCTTTGAGGACATATAGAGGGGAAATCTTATCAGATAATATGCACATGTAACGCTATCCTTGTAATTTCCACGCATCCACACAGCATGTGCTCTCCACTAATAGCCAGGTTGGAAAAGCCTTCCTGCATATACAGAGGTGATTACATCCCATCGTATATTCCAAACATGGAAAATATAAAAGCGGAGAACATGAGCTAAATCATTCAATGGTCCATAGCAAGGCGAAAGGCGAGCGCCTGACCAAGATATATTTGCGTCACAAGGGTTGTTGATTGAGCAGCAGACAGATGGTTATAATTTAACATATCAACGTAAATCATCAGATTAAAGCCACCTATTCATGGACATGGAGTTCCGGCAGCTCTAATTTAAGAATTAATATTCACCCCATAGGGAAATTAAAGCTGGATCTATAACAGAAAAAACGAAACGTATACGCGGTGGAAAAGGAGGTAGTATGTTTAAGAGAATTTTAGTTTGTCTGGATGGGTCCAAACTCTCTGAGCAAATTCTACCCTATGCTACAGAGGAAGCTCTGCATTTTAACAGTCGAGTAACGCTGCTACAAGTAGTTACTGTTTCTACAATGATTGCTGCAGCAGGAGCACATAGAGCACCAGCGCAGACCAGTAACTTGATAGAAGAGACCCTCCACAGGACATTGAGAGAAGCAAAAGCCTATCTGGAGCGGATAGCTGAGCCGCTGTCCAAGCAGGGAATCAGCGTGGAGTGCGTAGCTATAGAAAGATCGCCCGTTGGCAACGCAATCGTCAGTTATGCTCGAGATAATTCCATGGACCTAATTAGCATTGCCACTCACGGGCACAGCGGGTTAGGACGCGTTGTCTTTGGCAGCATTGCCGATCATGTGCTCAAGAAATCCGGCCTCCCCATCCTGCTAATAAAACCGGAGGAAGAGGAAATTGAGATAGAGTAGATATTCCAGATAACGTGAACTGGCTATCCATACAAGCAGGAACAACAAGTATACGGGAAAACTTAGCCCAACAGGAGCAGTAAGGCTAAGAAGTATCTAATTCGTTTTATTGCAAACAAACACAAGAAATGAAACGCCCTTGTCGGGAGAGGATTACAAGACTTCAGCTAGCGAATCCAAGATGAAGTTTCTCTTGAGGAAGGGAAGAGGAGCAACATGAAAGGGCAATCAAGTAGTGCTAAAATGCCGATCTTGTACGAGGTGATCAATGCCTGTACATAATACAGAGATTGCAGAAATTTTTAATGAATATGCCGATCTCCTCGAGATTGAGGGTACCAACCAGTATCGGGTGCGCGCATATCGAAATGCAGCCCGGAATATCTCCGTCTTCTCCCGTAGTATTGCAGAAATGGCAAACCAGAAAGAAGACCTTTCCAGCATTCCAGGACTGGGCGAAGATCTCACAGTAAAAGTATTCGACATCGTGAATACTGGCAAGCTTCTTCAGCTAGAAAAACTT
>CAZVCX010000049.1:0-3317 GCA_964626375.1 uncultured Dehalococcoidales bacterium
CCTGGAAGCATGCATTTGGTTTGAGGATTATGTCAAGAATTATCAGGGCTCTATCATCGTTGCCTCCCATGACCGCGCTTTCTTAAATCGTGTGGTGGACAGGATATTCGCCATCGACCACTCGGAGATGCTTTTCCACCGGGGTAACTACGATAGCTTCGTTGTAGCAAGGCAGCGAGAACTGGAGATTCTGGAAGCTACGGCGAGGAGACAGAACGCCAGAGAAAGAAAAGAGATGCAGTTCATTGAGCGCTTTCGCTCCAAGGCGACTCGGGCGACGCAGATCCAGAGCCGTCTGAAGCGGCTGGAAAAAATAAAGAAGGTAGCGATCCCCAGGACAACTCGAAAAATGCACTTTTCTTTTCCTTCTGTTGAAAGGGCTGGAGAGGAGGTCATCGTACTGAAGAGTATCTCTAAATCTTATGGAGATAAAGAGGTTTACCGTGACCTAAACCTAGTTATCCATAGAGGTGACAGAGTGACTCTCGTGGGGCCCAACGGCTCGGGTAAGACAACTCTCCTGAGGATGCTGGCTGGAGTGCTTCCTTTCGATACTGGCGAGCGCAAGCTGGGACATAATATCGCCATTTCCTACTATGCCCAGTATCAATTGGAATTGCTCGAACCGGAGAACAGCCTGCTAGTTGAATTGCGTCGCGTCTCCGCAGAAGAAACGGAACAACGCCTTAGAGGGATTCTGGGGGCATTCCTATTTGGCGAAGGCGAGATATTTAAGAGAGTCGCTGTGCTTTCTGGTGGGGAAAAGGCGCGCCTGGCAATGGCCAAGATGTTGATAAGGCCGGGAAATTTTTTGTTGATGGACGAACCAACCAATCATCTGGATATTCCATCTAGGGAGATACTGGCCGATGCATTGGAAGCCTATGAAGGTACGCTTTGTTTCATTACCCATGACCGCACGCTCATTCGACAGTTGGCCAATAAGATAATCGAAATAAAGGATGGCAAGATCGATGTGTTTTCCGGAGATTATGATAGTTATCTGTACTGGAGAGAGTTGCGCAAAGAATATGAGCAGCCAGTTTCGCAGCAGAAAGAGGGGAGTATCCCGAACGGGATTTCTTCAAGGGAAAAGATTCGCCGCCGCAAGGTCGTGGAAGGAGAGTTGAGGAACAAGCATTATCGCAGGAGTGCTCCTCTTCGAAAGCGCATTGCCTCCATTGAAAGCGAGCTGGAAGAGAAAGAACGACATTTTAAAGAGATGGAGAAAAATTTTTGTAACCCCGAGCATTATCAGGATAGTGTCAGGGTAGTCGAGACCATGGAAGAATATAGCAAGTTGAAGGAGTCCATTGCCTCTCTCAGTCAGGAGTGGGAGAGGCTCTCTCTTCAGGAAGAAGAAATGCGCAGGGCCTTTGAAGTTGAAAGGAGGGATATCATACTGTGAATGAATATTTGCAGCTATATTGCTTGGATATTAGTACTTATGTGATATAATGATTTCTTGTGGGGCATTATCTATGAGGATGAAGTTGTTGATAGGTCTGCTAATCTTGGGCATACTGATACTTGCTGGCGGGCTGGTAGCGATACTGATCGGAGTAGATTGACCCCCTCATTAAGGCTCTGCTTGGAAAGAATGACCTGCTGAAAGAAATCACTTCAGCGGAGGTCAACGTTCATCTCAAACCTTAAGATGTCGGCGGTATAATCTACCGCAGCTGTATGTACTCCATTGGAGAGCAGCCTCAGCTAGTTAATATCCATCTCATCGAGTAACTGTATTACTCTCAGCGCTTCACTGGTACAGATGGTACCACCCATTGCTATGGCTACTGAGCAGACTTCCAGAATTTCATTTCTACTCGCTCCAGCTTCTATCGCTCGCCTGGTTCGAGTCAATATGCAGGCAACACAACCTTCTTTTATGGCTATGCCCAGTCCTATCAACCACTTCACTTTTGCAGGGAGAGCGCCATCTTGATATACCTCGTTTTGGACAGCATGCTGGGCTGCCGTTAGAGCCGGCAGCGATTTCTCGAATCTGTCGTTCAACTCCATGATTTCGTCAAAGAGCTTCACCTGTTTTTCCATTTCGTGTCCTCCAGAGGCATATATTTTATTCTTTGTTGCCGGGCCATGGCCCACGAACTAGCATAATGGGATTATTGCCAGATCTCAGCACCATATCGGCAACGTTCCAGAAGGCTCCCTTTCCAGCGCCCGTTCGTCTGTGGGTTGTTAAAGCTACCAGGTCAGCATGGAGTTCATCAGCGGCCCGAATAATTTCTCTGCTGGCGTCAGGGCCACCTCTTACCTCGGATTTTGTGGAGATGCCCGCGGCTACGAGCTGATTGCTTAACTCTTCCAAGTATTCCCGGGCGACCTTCTTCATGGCCTGTATCTCGTTTCTATCATAGGTAAGAGGCACTGCCATTCCTCGACCAGCGTAGGCACGATGAGTCTTTTCTATTACCTGAAGCAGAGTAACGCCAGCATTTACCTTGAGAGCTAGTTCCTCGATGTAAGGAATAATCGTTTCGCTTTCCTTTGATCCATCAAGTGGGACCAGTATTTCGTTGAGCATATCCTTCTGACGCATGCCCTTTATTCCGTAGGGGCTTTCTCCTGCTCTAATTAGAATCACCGGCTGGTTTGCTGCCCGGATCACCTTATCTGCCACACTCCCCAGTGCCCAGCGCATGATGCCAGTTCTGCCGTGAGTTGCCATGATAATCGTGTCGATATGGCTCTTTTCAGCGTATTCCACGATTTCTTCTGCTGGATATCCTTCCGTGATAACATAATTTACTTCGATGTTTCTCGCCTGGTCTTCCTTTTCAAGGTGCTGTGCGATATTTTGTTTTACCTGGCTAGATTCTCTTTGAAGGTAGATTTCGTGCTCATGCAAACGCTGGGATTCCACGCTCTCGCTGACTCTTAAGAGAGTGATCTGGGATAAAATTCTCCACCCCAACTCTTCTGCATAGGGCAAAGCCACCTCAGCTAACTCTGAGCCATCTAACGGGACGAGTATCTTCTCGTACATTGCTTACCTCCTTTCCCTGTACTGCCACTGCGCAAGGACATTCCTGTCACCGCTAAATTGGCACAATCAATGCTACAATACTCTATTGGTTTTGTGTCAATAGTTGCACTTCTGATAAATAAATTGTTCCTGTTCATTGAGCGCCCTGTGCGAAATTTTGGGGACGCGCACTTCCTTTCTTTCGCATGGAGAGGAGATTAAGCTCTGTGTTAAAAAACTATCTCTGCATTACATTCTCTCGTATAATTAGCCCTGTGAAAGTGCCCATTGCTGGTTGATAGAGAGTTCGGTGAAAAGGGAAAGATTT
>CAZVCX010000050.1:0-9268 GCA_964626375.1 uncultured Dehalococcoidales bacterium
CTCTCACCCCACCACACAAACAATAGAAGAGATCTGCCAGGTATTTCAAAACATGGGATTCCAGATATTTGAAGGTCCCGATGTAGAGTGGGACTACTACAATTTTGAAGCACTAAACATACCAGCAGATCATCCAGCACGCGATATGTTCGCCACTTTCTGGATAGATTCCAACAGGGGCGAGAAGAACAGGCTCCTGCGCACCCATACTTCCCCTATGCAAATAAGAGTCATGGAGCAACTCAAGCCTCCCATAAGGATGATAGTGCCAGGGCGATGTTATAGATACGAAGCAACCGATACCACCCACGAGTCTATGTTCTACCAGGTAGAAGGCCTAGCGGTAGATAAAAATATCACTATGGCTGACCTGAAAGGCACCTTGTTTGACTTCTGCCGCTGTATTTTTGGAGACGAAAGGAAAGTGCGCTTCCGCTGTGATTACTTTCCCTTCGTTGAACCCGGAGTAGAAATAGCTATTGAATGCCTTGCCTGTCATGGAAATGGCTGCCGTACATGTGGTTATACTGGCTGGATAGAGATCCTTGGCGCCGGCATGGTAAATCCTAACGTCCTCAGAGGAGTTGGGCTTGATCCCGATGTATATTCTGGTTTTGCCTTTGGCATGGGAGTAGAAAGGATACCCATGCTTCGCTATGGTATCGACGACATACGCCTGTTTTACAATAACGACATCAGGTTCTTAAGACAATTCTAAATTCGAGAGACAATTTTCGCAGAAGCAAATATGAAAGTTTCACTAAATTGGATCAAAGATTACGTTGACCTTATACTCAGCCCACGTGAAATAGCAGAGAAATTAACCATGGCGGGAATAGAAGTCAACGCGATAGAAACTATCGGTAGCTCCTGGGACAATATAGTAATAGGACAAATAGAATCCATAAGCCCACATCCCAATGCTGATCGATTAAGACTGGCTACAGTTAACACAGGAAAAGATTTGATCACTGTGGTCTGTGGTGCTCCCAACATTATGCCATTCCAAAAAGTGGCCTTCGCTTATTCAGGGGCTTATCTTAAAGATGGGCATACAGGGAAGAGCAGTATACTAAAAACAGCTAAAATCCGAGGTGTTATATCTACAGGTATGGTATGCTCCGAGATGGAGCTGGGCATTTCTGACAACCATGAAGGCATAATGGTTCTGTCGTCGGAAGCTACCGTTGGCATGTCCCTCAAAGACTACATGGGAGATACCATTTTAGACCTCGATATAACACCCAACCGCCCTGACTGTATGTCTATGGTCGGCATTGCTCGTGAAATTGCTGTGCTAACAGGGCAAGAATTACATCCAGGCGATATCACATATGAAGAAAGCGAATCTGATATAGATTCATATATTACGGTTGATATAGCCCAACCTGACCTCTGCCCTCGATACTGCGCCAGTTTGATCAACGGCGTACAACCAGCTCAGTCACCAGATTGGCTAAAACAACGGCTAAGAAGTTGCGGTATGCGCCCCATCAGCAACATTGTTGATATCACCAACTATGTCATGCTGGAATACGGACAACCTCTCCATTCGTTCGACTATAACAAAATCAGCCAAGAGGATGAACTCTCTCCAAAGCAGATCATTATTCGCTGTGCCAGAGAAGGAGAATCAATAGTTTCTCTAGATGGAATCGAGCGCATGCTTAATTCCAACGCTCTGGTCATTGCAGACAATGAAAATCCTATCGCCATTGCAGGAATCATGGGTGGCTGGAATACCGAAGTTACTGAAAAAACCAGCAACGTTCTCCTAGAGTCAGCTAATTTCAAAGGTGGTGCTATCCGAAGAGCAAGCAGTGATTTCCAGATGCGAAGCGAAGCTTCAATAAGATTTGATAAGGGGCTGAATCCCGGATTAACCATGCCTGCACTGAAGAGAGCCACTCAACTAATGCTAGAGTTGACCAAAGGCAAAGCAGCCAAGGGATTAATCGACAACTACCCGGCGAGCACTAAGGCCAAGCCAATTATATTCCACACCGCGCAGGTAGAAAGACTTATCGGAATGAAAATAGCCGACGAGAAAATCGCCCAAACGTTCACTTCTCTGGGATTTAATTGGGAGGAAGCTTCACCTCACCATTTATCGATAACTGTGCCATTTTGGCGAAGCGATATCAATTCCAGCGCTGATCTGGTAGAAGAAATTGCCCGCATAGTTGGTTATGAAGAGATACCCATGACCAGGCTCAGCTCGCCCATCCCACAAATACACTCATCCTCAGATCGCAAGTTCATCTCCAAGATACATTCGATACTGGTCAGTTTTGGCCTACAAGAAATCCTTTCCTATTCGCTGGTCAGCCTGGATAAACTGCAACTTTTTTCCCTTTCGCGCAAATTCAAAACACCCCCGATAAAGATCGCCAATCCCATGACAAGAGAGCAGGAATACCTGCGTACCAGTTTGAGAGCCGGGCTCCTATCTGCTTTATCGTACAATCAACGGCATGGCTCCAATAACCTGAAGCTGTTTGAAATTGGCAAAATATTTATACCCCAGGGAGATGATTTGCCTCGGGAAGAGAATCATCTTTGCGTTATCATGAGCGGTACAAAAGGAGAATTATCCTGGCAGAGCAACAATGGGACAATAGACTTCTTTTACGCCAAGGGAATCGCAGAAGCATTGCTAAATCAAATGGATATGGAAGTACAATTTGAACCATGCGATGATGAAGATCTAGTGCAAGGAGTAAGCGCCACCATCAGAGAGGAAAACGGCATAATAGGAGCAATAGGTCTATTGCATCCCAAATTAGCAGAAGCATTCGACCTCTCATCTGAAGCTTACATGATAGAAATCGATCTCGAAAAAGCCTTTCATAGAGAGGGCAAAACGAAGGTATATCAGACGATATCAAGGTTTCCTGTGATATCACGCGATATCGCTATCATAGTCGACGAAGAGATCCCCTATCAGCAAATAGTCGAAATTATGCATAATTTCCCGCTGGTGAAAGAAATAGCCCTTTTTGATCTATACAGGGGAAAACAAATACCTAAGGGGAAGAAATCTTTCGCCTTGCACATCACATATCAATCATCCAAAGAAACCCTTACCGATGAAGCAGTGGAGCGATTACAGAAACAAATGCTGGACAAGCTAAACCAGGATCTAGGCGCCAACCTGAGAAGCTACTGAATATATTCAGGGGGACATAATTGGCAAATATATGCTCACACCCTTAAAAATAACTACTTCTCATCTAGCAACTCATGAACCTCGCTGACCACATCTTCCACCGATAGTAACTGAGATTTTTTCTCCTTGCGCCATTTAGCTTCTACGGTGCGGTTTTTCAAAGTTCGCGGGCTCACTGTCAGCCGTAAAGGAATCCCCATCAGATCAGCATCATTAAACTTGATTCCTGGAGATTCATCGCGATCATCAAAGAAAACTTCTATTCCAGCACTTTGCAACTCCACATAAATTCTCTCTGCCTCAGAAGAAACTTCATGGTCGCTCAAGTATAGTGGACAGAGATAAACCTTATAAGGTGCTACCGACATTGGCCAAATTATTCCTTTATCATCATGATTGCACTCTACAATGGCAGCCATCAGTCGTCCTATCCCAATACCATAACATCCCATGAAAATAGGCTTGGATGCACCATCGCAATCTAGAAAAGATGCCCCAAATTTGGTGCTGAACAAGGTACCCAGCTTGAATATATGCCCCACTTCAATACCGCGCACAGATAACAACTCACCATTACATATGGGGCACCTATCTCCAGAACGAGCTAACGCAATATCCGCCACAATATTAGCCTGAAAATCTCGAGGATAGTTTACATTTTTGAGATGATATCCCCTCTTGTTGGCACCAGCGATAAAATTAGCTCCAAGTGTTACAGAATCATCAGCAATAATTTTTGTTCCCCTCATATCGACAGGCGAAGCGAACCCTGATACCACTTCAACCCCTTTCACTTCTTCCTCCGTAGCGAGGTGTAGGTCCACACATTTCAGCACATTCTTTAATTTCGTCTCGTTCACATCCATATCTCCTCTGATGACAACAAAAACGAACTCACCATCAGCAGAATAAAACACCGCTTTCAAGGTTTGCTCAGGCAATATTCTCAGGAAATTAGCCACTTCATCTATGGTCTGCACTCCCGGGGTAGCCACTTCTTCAAGAGGCAAGGGCCTCATGCTATTTAGCTGGTTTTTGGAAACGCGAGCCTTCTCTATATTAGCGCTATAGCCACAATCACGACAATAAATAATTTCATCATCCCCGGTATCAGATATCAACATAAACTCATGAGAGTCTTTCCCTCCGATAGCGCCACTATCAGCCTCCACCTTTAATACTGGCAGCTCAAAACGCGCATAAAGTCTTTCATAGGCGCGAGCCATCTTCTCATAACTTCTCTCCAGACCAACTTCATCAATATCAAAACTGTAGAGATCTTTCATGAGAAATTCTCGGACTCGCAGCAAACCACCTCGAGGTCGAGGTTCATCACGAAATTTTGCCTGTATTTGATAAAGCAGCAAGGGAAGATCCCTGTAGCTCTGGACATGTTTACTCACAAGTTCGGTTACGACTTCTTCATGCGTAGGCCCCAGCGCAATTTTGCGCTCCTTACGATCAACCAATGTAAACAGTGATTCACCAAAGGCGGCATCTCTTCCCGATTGAAGCCAGAGTTCAAAATATTGCAACACCGGAAGCAATAATTCCTGCCCACCAACATCATCCATCTCTTCCCTGATAACGCTTTCAATTTTCCTCAGCACCCTATGCCCCATAGGCAGGAAAGAATAAACTCCTGCAAATTCCTGGGAAATAATACCTGCCCTGACCAATAGTTGGTGGCTTATACTATCTGCTTCTGAAGGAATCTGCCGCAATGTTTTGCCAAAAAGTTGTGAAGATCGCATTATGTCAACTCCTGATATTTATATTTTCATTTCTTATTTAATTCACTCAGAAAGAGGACCATCTTCTGAAATAGAGTCTATCTCTGCCTTCAGAGCATCCAAAATGTTTTCCTTTGGGACCGCCTTTATCACTCTGCCTTTCTTAAATAGAATACCCTTATCCTTACCCCCAGCAATGCCCACATCGGCGCTCTTAGCTTCACCCGGTCCATTCACCACACACCCCATAACAGCGACTTTGATCGGCTTATGCACTTCTTCCAGATATCTGTCCACCTCTTGGGCCAACTTAAGCACATCTATCTGTGCCCTACCACAGGTAGGACAACTAACCAGAGTTGCCCCCCTCTGGCGCAACCCCAGAGCTTTCAAAATCTCGTAAGCGGCAACTACTTCCTCGCAGGGGTGAGCACTAAGGGAAACACGAATAGTATCTCCTATACCCTCATAAAGAAGCACTCCCATTCCTATAGCACTACGGATGACTCCCGTTCTAGGAAGTCCTGCTTCAGTGATACCAAGATGCAGGGGATATGGAATCCGGTCAGCTATCATCCTGTAAGCCTCAATCATAGTTGGAACATCAAAAGACTTGAGAGAAACTTTGATCAGATTAAAATTCATCTCCTCCATTAATTCCACCTGTCGCAAAGCTGCGTCAACCATTCGTCGAGATAAAGGTTCTGCCACTTCAAATCCCGCAGGCAAACTGCCCTCGTTTACACCAACCCTGATAGGAATCTCCTTATCCCTTGCCATAGCTACTACCATGGCAATTTGTTCCCTCTTGCGGATATTACCAGGATTAAGCCGCAGACCATCAACGCCAGCTCGCAGCGAAGCCAGTGCCAAACGATAATCAAAGTGGATATCAGCGATGAGCGGCAGAGGAATTTCCTTCTTTATGCTCGAAAGAGCCTCAGCGGCCTCCATATCGGGAACAGCTACGCGCACGATCTCAACACCACAATCTTCTAACTCCTTAATTTGCCGCACGGTAGCCTCAATATCACGAGTATCAGTATTAGTCATAGACTGCACTGAAATAGGGGCAACACCTCCAACAGTAACATTGCCAATCTTTAACGGGATAGATTTCCTTCGACTCAAAGTATAAACTTTCCTCCTGTGATGAGGCGCATTATATCGTTGAAGGTTATAGCTACCGCCAAGCTGACTATCAGTGCGGTACCAATCGCATAGGTTAACTTCATTGCCCGGGGAGAAAGACGTCTGCCTTTCCTGATACCCTGAATGAATGCTACCACCATACCTCCTCCATCCAGAGGAGGGACAGGGAGGAAATTGAATAAACCAATTCCCAGGCTGATAAGACCTGCCAGATACAATAAATAGTCCCAACCCATAACCTCCACGGCTTCAACAGTTAACTGCCCCGCCCCTACTGGCCCAACCAGCGCCCTATCTGGTTCGGCTTTAATTAGGGGGATAGATTCTATTACCAAAGCAGGTAAGCTAGCAACATAACCAGCCCCAAGATATACAGCTCGCCACACAGGAAGACGCCTCTGTTCAATTTGTATTCCATCCACCCAGAGCATACTGAACCCCATCATTTCAGGTTCAATTTGAGAACCTCCATCAATAAGAGCACTATCTATGCTAACTTGAAGAGATCCTACCTCCCGATATAGGAATAGATCTATTTCTTCACCACGCTCAACCGACCCTAGTATAGAATACAAGCTTTCCTCCCCATAAACAGGCTCTCCCTCAACTTCCAAAATAACATCTCCGGGCTCTATACCAGCTTGGTCCGCCGGCGAACCTCCTCCTACATCCCCAACCATATTCCAGCAAAGCAGAACCCCAATAGTCCACCTCTGGAGAGTATCATCAAAACTGGGTTCAAGGATAAACGCTTTCTGGAAATCATCCCTTTGCAGAAGGATAGTAACCTCTTCTCCTCCCTGCTCATAATTCGGCGCTGCCTGTATATCTCTCATCTCACGAACAGGCTGACCATCTATCTCCAGTATAATATCACCGGGTTCTATACCAACTTCAGCTGCAGGTGAATCAGCTATCACAGAATGTACCATAATTCCATCACCAGTCACTACCTGCACGGGCATCATAAAATAGGCACTGAGAAAGATAACAGCGAGAAGTATATTCGCCAGCGGACCAGCAGCATAAATCCACAGCCTGATCCAAGGACCTTTACCTGCCAACCCACGCGGTACACCTGGATCATCTTCACCAGCAGCTTTAACAAAAGCGCCGGCAGGTATGGCATTTAATGAATATAGAGTCTCGCCGCGCTGAAGACCAAAGAGACGGGGAGGAAAACCAAGACCAAACTCCTCTACCTTTACGCCTGCGCGCTTAGCGGTGATGAAATGCCCCATCTCATGAACAAAGATAGTAATAAGAAGGCAAGCTACAAATGCGAGAATTATAAGACCTATTTCCACTTCTCGTTCCTTTCTTGAACCATCTCAAATGACGGTTCTATCAGCAGCTTATAGAAACTCTATTGCCGAGGCAGCATATTTTCGAGCCCATGCATCAGCCGCCAGTATCTCCTCCATCGATGGATGTGCTACACCTCGATGTCGCTCCAACGTCATTTGGATGATCCTTGCTATGTCATTAAAACCTACTCGGCGATTCATAAAAAGATCCGTCGCTATTTCATCTGCAGCACAAAGCACCGAGGGATAAGTTCCCCCCTTCTTGCCGGCATCCAATGCTAGCTTAAGACAAGGGAACTTATCATAAGCCATATCCTCCAGCGTTAACGCATACATTTTGGTCCAGTCGAGATGCAACAAACGATCATTGCTCAACCGGTGTGGAGACATGAGAGCATATTGAATGGGTAATCTCATATCGGGAACTCCAAGCTGAGCCTTTACGGAACCATCTGCGAATTCTATCATTGAATGTATGATACTTTGGCGATGAACCAGAACTTTAATTCTCTCGAAAGGAACTTTAAAGAGCCAGTGAGCTTCAATGACTTCCAATCCCTTATTCATAAGGGTAGCAGAATCAATAGTAACTTTCTTCCCCATCTTCCACGTGGGATGGCGCAGGGCTTGATCTACTGTTACCGTCTCCATCTGAGAACAGGAATAGTCATAGAAGGGACCTCCAGAAGCAGTCAAAATGACTTGATATATTCCAGAGTTCTCGCCCTGTAAACACTGCCATATGGCATTGTGCTCACTATCAAGAGGCAGAATGGATACACCGTGAATCATAGCTTCTCTGCTAACGATTTCGCCAGCTGTCACCAATACTTCTTTATTAGCTAACGCCACAGTTTTATCTGCCCTTATAGCCGATAGCGTAGAGCTTAGACCAGCGATACCCGACGTAGCGACGACCACAATATCCACCTCGGGCAAACAAGACATCTCTTCCATTGACAAGAATTTCCCCTCACAACCAATCTCATCTCCAGCCAGAGAAAAAAATACTCTGGGACGGAACTCATCTATTTGCTGGACCAGAAGCTCAACATTTCTTCCTCCTGCCAATCCCACAACCTCGAAACGATGGGAAAAGGCACGCACCACATCCAGCGTCTGCTGCCCTATTGAACCTGTAGATCCCAAAATCACTATCTTTCTTATATCACCCATAGCACGTAATAGTATACCACCGGGCCAACAAAGATGAGGCTATCAAAGCGGTCAAGAATTCCCCCATGGCCAGGAAGAATATTACCTGAATCCTTCGCCCCAACATTGCGTTTAAGCAAGGACTCAACTAGATCACCAAACTGGGCAAAGATACTGATAAGACAACCAATAAGAATTATCTGCCAGTACGGCGCAGGACGAGTCTCTATGAAACCAAGGATAAAATTCACTATAACAGCTACAAATACAGCACTTAGCAACCCTGACAGAGCCCCCTCCCATGTTTTACCTGGGCTTATAGCCGGTGCCATCTGATGTTTACCCCACTTTCTCCCTCCAAAAAATGCTCCTGTATCATTGGCAAAAGTAGTAAACAGTGCAAGATATACCCAACCTCTTCCTGCCTCCAGCGTATACAAATTAACCCAGTAGCCAAGCATCCATCCAACGTAAACAACTCCAGCCAGCAACCAAACCCACTTATGAAAAGCCTTTTCCCGAGGACTCTGCAATATAGTCCAAATGAGTGAAATCAGTACGGCGAATGTCATTGTTGCAAGCAGAAAATCAATAGCCGTACACCAAGAAATTAGTGCCCATAAGGCAACTAAAGCCGACCACGCTAAACACAGACAAGTTAGAGAACGACTTACAGAGTTATCACCCGTTAGAATAGAGGGAGAAATGGTTAACTTGTAAAACTCAAGGGTGCCTACCAGAACTATAAACAA
>CAZVCX010000051.1:0-7669 GCA_964626375.1 uncultured Dehalococcoidales bacterium
GTATCGTTATGGAACTGAAAGATAAACTGGAGTTTGAAGGCGATATTATAGAGGGGCTATCGCCAGGTCCGAATGATAACGATGTAGTGGTTGCTCTGACCAGCCTTGGTTACTCTGCAAGGGAAGCTATACAGGCCGTCTCCAGTATTCCTGATGCTGAAAACATGAATGTAGAAGATAAGATTAAGCTCGCATTGCAACAGCTGATGTCAGGATGAATAAAGAGATGTACTTGTAGTGATATCTGGCTGTTATCAGTAAGGGATATTGGTCGTGATGTCTCAATTTACGATAGTTTCTGACTTCCAGCTTACTGGAGACCAACCTCAAGCGGTGGATAAATTAGTAACTGGCCTGGCAAGTGGCTTTGGCGGGCAGACGTTGGTAGGTGTTACTGGTTGTGGTAAGACATTTACTATTGCCAATATCATTGCTAGAGTACAGCGGCCTGCTCTGGTTATTTGCCATAACAAGACCCTCGCTGCTCAGTTGGTTTCAGAATTCAGGGAATTTTTCCCTGAGAATGCCGTGGGATATTTTGTCAGTTATTATGATTATTACCAGCCAGAAGCTTATATCCCCAGTACTGATACTTACATTGAGAAGGAAACGGACATCAATGAAAAGATCGATGAATTGCGCCATGCCGCAACTCGATCTCTTTTTGAACGCAGGGATGTAGTGATTGTTGCTTCAGTTTCCTGTATTTATAGCTTGGGGGCGCCCGAAGAATATCATGGTTTTGCGATGTCTGTAAGCATCAACGATAAGTTGAAAAGGGATAACCTGATTCGCCGACTCGTGGATATGCAATATGAGAGGAACGATTTTGATCTCAGTAGAGGTAAATTCCGCGTTCGAGGTGATACTCTTGAAATTCAGCCTGTGTATGAGGAGTTTGCTCTAAGGATTGAATTCTGGGGAAATGAAATTAGCCGGATTGTGAAGATCGATCCCCTTACAGGAATGAATATAGCTCCTCGTAGTCAGGTGGATATTTATCCTGCAAAGCACTTCGTTACTTCTCAGGATAAACTCTTGCTGGCAATTGAAGATATAAAGCAGGAGTTGCAGGAAAGGGTGGTAGAGCTAAAAAAACAGGGTAAGTTATTGGAAGCTCAGCGGATTGAGGCGAGAACAAATTATGATATTGAGATGCTACAGGAGGTAGGTTATTGTACTGGAGTAGAAAATTACTCCCGTCATTTGCAGCGGCGCGCTCCTGGTAGCGTTCCCTGGACGCTACTGGATTATTTTCCGTCAGATTACTTGCTGTTCATCGATGAATCTCATATGACCTTGCCCCAAATAAGGGGTATGTACGGAGGTGACACTGCCCGTAAGCAAACCTTGATTGATTATGGCTTTCGGCTACCATCGGCACTGGATAACCGCCCGCTGAGCTTTGAGGAGTTCCGAGAGCGCGCGGGGCAAATCATTTATGTATCGGCTACTCCAAAGCAATATGAATATGAACACAGCCAGCAAATAGTTGAGCAGCTAATCAGGCCCACGGGGTTGTTAGAGCCCACAGTAGATGTCAGGCCGACTGAGAGGCAAATTGATGACCTCGTTAATGAAATAAGGGTTTGCGTGAATAGGGGGGAGCGTTGTCTGGTAACTACCCTGACTAAGAGGATGGCTGAAGAACTGAGCGATTATCTTCTGGAGATAGATATTAAGACGCATTATCTTCATTCAGAGGTAGATACACTGGAAAGAATCGAGATACTTCGCGCCCTGCGGTTGGGAGTTTATGATGTTGTGGTGGGTATTAACCTTCTCCGTGAGGGGCTGGACTTGCCCGAGGTCAGCATGGTTGCCATACTGGATGCTGATAAGGAGGGGTATCTCAGAACAAGTGAATCTCTAATACAAACGATGGGGCGCGCTGCCAGGCATATAAATGCCCACGCCATAATGTATGCTGATTCCATTACAGGGTCTATGAGAGAGGCAATAGATGAAATATCTCGCAGGCGTAAGATTCAGGAAAGGTATAATAAAGAACATGGCATCACTCCACAGGGGATAAAGAAAACTATCAAGGATATCACTGATAGTTTTCATACGGTGGCAGAACCACAAACCTCTTATGGGACTACTACTGTAGTTCCAGGTGAACAAATTCCTCATCTCATAAAAGAGCTTGAATTGAGTATGAAAAAAGCGGCTAAGCAGCTGGAATTTGAAAAAGCCGCAATAATACGCGATCGGATCATAGAGTTACGTAGATCTAGAGATGACCAGGGGTTATTGTGATTTAGCTTCAGGTCAGTTGACAGTAATATATGCTAAAATTATAATTGAATTTATGAGAGTGAAGCTAAACCCGGAACAGCTAGGCAAGTTGTCTCATTATGTTCCATTTGAGGTTGTGCTGGATGGGCCCCGTGACGTTAAAGGATTTCTGGAGATACTGGGGCACAATATGCCATGGGATGAGATGGGTTTGGGCAAGTTTGGCGATGCTCTTAAGAAACCGAATAGGGTGACCTTTTCTGTTGAATCAGTCGATGGTGGCTTCGTTTGCGATATTCATCCGGCTTTTGCCTGTTATCTTTCCACCATTTTGCCAACACCAGAAGATAAAGATTGATTTTTCGATATCTTACGTATAATTGGGGGCCGTTAGCTCAGTTGGTAGAGCACCTGACTTTTAATCAGGGTGTCGCAGGTTCGAGACCTGTACGGCCTACCACAACTTAAAGCGAGCTCTACAAAACCATCCCTGTTTCAAATTAGAGCAACAATCTTCTTATGCAGTGAATTCAGAATCGGCTAATATATTCAATGTCTGGGAAATCGGCACGTCCTGTTGAGATATGATATCTTCTTCTTTTCAGGATGAGGGAAAGCGCTTTACCCTCGTGATCTCCTCAAAGCTCAATCTAGAGAATGGTTTTAACTATAAATCTATTCTCCTGTTGGTTTTATTTATTAGTCGATATCATTTCTTTTCGCGTAGCTAACGATGCTATTTTCATCAGGACCCGTCATTGTTATCTGTTCTTCCCTATTGGTTAAAGATTATCTGTTATCGCTACTGTGTTTATCTCCTCTCCATTGTGTTCGTTTTGCATATTTGGAGAACGGGGGAATTATTTTTATTGCTTTCTTGGCTAAGCTTTATTTTTGATTTCAGCTGTTTGCTTTACCATATCTACAAATTCATCTGCTTTGAGGCTAGCTCCACCAACGAGTGCGCCGTCAATTTCATCCTGACGTACAAACTCGGTTATATTTTGCTTGTTGGTGCTCCCTCCGTATAGGATAGAGATTGCCTGGGCTTCTTCCCTGCTCCAAATTTCCTCAACAGTTGCTCGTATCAATGATATGGTACTGGTTGCTTCTGCTACTGAAGCTGACTTGCCGGTACCAATAGCCCATACTGGCTCATAGGCAATCACCAGGGGATCCGTAGCGTTGATGCCTTTCAATCCTCGGCTTACTTGTCTGCTGACTACGTCATGGGTCTTTTCAGTCTCCTTTTCTTTTAGGGTCTCACCGACGCATAGAATGGGCACTAGGTTGAACCTTATAGCTGTCTTAACCTTTTTGTTTATCATCTCATCAGTTTCAGCAAAATATTGTCTCCGTTCTGAATGGCCCAGTATTACGTACCGACACAGTTCGTTCAGCATGACAGGAGAGATTTCTCCTGTCATGGCTCCCTTTTCCTCGAAGTACATATTCTGGGCTCCAAGTTCTATAGATGAATTCTCGATCAGGTTTTTCACCGGTATCAGGGACACAAAGGGTGGACATATTATCTTCTTTACTCCCTTGACTCTGTCCATTTGGAGCATTCTCTTGACTAGTTCAATTGCTTCGTTGACCGAAGTATTCATCTTCCAGTTGCCAGCAATTATGGGAGTACGCATTGCAAAACCTCCTAAGCACCAAATTTGCTCAGCTTCAGCGCGTTGGCCATGGCCAATGGCATTAACTCGGTTGCGGGGATATGCCCCATGCCGCCTGAAAGGCATGCTGATTCCGAAAACGCGCTTACGGCATCAGGGCGGCACCACTTTGAATAGAGCATCACCGGTACTGGGTGCCAGCTGTGGTTCTTCAATACCGCCGGCGTGGAATGGTCTCCGGTGATCACCAGTACGTCGGGATCGAGGTTGAGGATAATAGGAAGCTGGTTGTCCGTTTCCTCTATTATCCTGACCTTTCTATCAAAATCTCCGTCTTCGCCAGCTGAGTCGGTGCCCTTTATATGCACAAAGAAGAAGTCATAACGGCTGTAGTTTTCCTTCAGAGTCGTAAATTCATCCTCGATACGGGTCTTTGTGTCCAGAATGTGCATGCCGACCAGTTTGGCTAATCCCCGGTACATTGGGTAGCTGGCGATAGCAGCAGCTTTAACTTTGTATATGTCCTCCAGAGAAGGAAAGTCAGGATACTTTGAGAAACCTCTTAATAATATCATATTGGCTGGATACTGTGCAGCGAGGATTTTCCTTGACCTTTCCATGAATTTATTGGCTATATGTGCCGTTTTCTCCGCCTCTGGATGAATAGTGGTGACTTCCCGCGGTGGTATCCCTGTTCTCTGAGGATCCGAATCAGTAACTTTTTCACTTAGATCTTTGCCACGGAATATAGCTATAAAGCGATGTTCTCTAACTGGCCTGATAATGGTTTCGATGCCTTCTATATCCTGTCCATCCAGCAATCGACAGAGTTCCTCATTCTTTTCATTTGATATGCGTCCAGCCCGTCGGTCTATTATGTTGCCATCTTCATCGATGGAGCAGAAGTTACCCCGAGCTGCGATATCGTCATCCTCGATGTTAAAGCCTATGCCAACTGTTTCTAACACTCCTCTGCCAACAGTAAATTTCACGGGATCATAACCAAATAAAGCGAGGTGACCGGGGCCGCTCCCTGGAGTTATGCCCGGGCTAACTGGCTGGCTGAGACCACAAATGCTTTTGCTGCTTAGCATGTCCAGATTTGGCGTCAGTGCTGTTTCCAACTCCGTTTTACCGCTCTCTGGATGGGGTAATCCTCCCAGACCATCAATGACCAGCAATACAATTTTAGTAGAAGAAGTAACAGCTATTTCTCTTATGAGTTCAAAATCCAGCATATTTATCGCTCCTTTACTGTTGTAATTAGTTTTCTGGCAGTGCCTCTACTCCTGGGAGGGGAGTGCCTGATAAATACTTGAGCGCGGCGCCGCCGCCAGTAGAGACGAATCCCATTCTGTCCGTTAGTGACAAATCATCTACTATTTCGGCAGTAGAGCCGCCTGCAATGATAGTGGTAGCCTCGATATCGGTAAGGTAATTCGCCACGCCCTTGGTACCGGTGGCAAAGAGGGGTATCTCGTAAATACCCATGGGGCCATTCCAGAAAACGGTGCGGCTATCAGAGAGCTTCTTCTGGAAATCATTTACAGTTTGAGGCCCAATATCCACGATCTTCATATTGGGAGGTACTCCGTCAGCTAGTACAGTCTCAGCGTTTGCATTGGTATCAATTGTTTCAGTAACTACCAGGTCAACGGGAAGGACCAACTTTACTCTGTCTCCAGCAACTTTCTTGATTAGTGCACTGGCAGTATTTATTTCATTAAGTTCTATCTCTGTTTGTCCTATTTCATAACCCTTGGCCTTTAGAAACAGAGCTGCCATAGCTCCACCAACCAGGAGGACGTCCATTTTATCCATGGTATTCTCAAGAATTTCTACTTTGTCGCTTACTTTAGCGCCACCGAAAAGGCCCACAAAAGGGTGTTTGGGGTTCTCGAGAAGACCACCGAGCATCTTGAGTTCCTTCTCCAGCAAGAGACCAGCTGCCGCAGGTAAATACCTAGGGATACTAACAATCGAGGCATGTGTCCGGTGGCATGCTCCAAAGGCGTCGTTAATATAGACTTCCGCTAGGCTTGCTAAAGACCGAGCAAAAGAATCATCATTTCCCTTTTCTCCGGGGTGGAAGCGCAAGTTCTCCAGCATAAGTATCTCGCAGCTTCTCAAATTTTGTGCCATCTCCTGTACCTGTGGGCCAACGCAATCTCCTGCCATCTTTACCGGTCGATTTAATAGCTCCGACAGGCGTTCGGCAGCTACTCGCAGGCTCAGACCCGCAAGCCGTTTACCATTGGGGCGTCCCATATGGGAGCAGATAATTATGCTTGCTCTTTGCTCCAACAGGTGTTTGATGGTGGGAAGCGCGGCTCTAATGCGGCCATCGCTGGTTATTTGGCCTTCTTTATCCAGTGGCACATTGAAATCTACCCTTAACAGCACCTTTTTATTTGCAACATCAATATCTCTGACTGTTTTCTTCATGAATATTCCCTCCAGTAGTGATGTATTATAATACCTCTCTAAATTTTGCGGCGTAGCGCTTACGCTGCAAAATAATGAACAGGTTTGATTATTGTCTTAATGCATTGATGCTTTCATAATTTTTACTTTCTCTTAGTATTCTGTATTTTGAGAGGAGTAAGCTTTAGTTTCTATGGCTGTTGATTCTGTGAGAAAAGGCATAACCCAAAATTTCCGACAACAGCACACGGCTGGATGTTCTCCACTGGGACATCCAATCTCGACTGATGGCATAGTGACGATCTGCTAGAATGGTAAGATACTTTCCATTATGGGCTCGAGTAAGGATGCGCCAAAGCTTATGCCCACAGCAGCAACGATGACATAGACAACGATACCTATAAAGCTAGCGATGAGGCATCTTTTGCCTACATCGCTTACCTCATCTGCTCTTCCAGAAAAAACCCAGAACGAAACGAAACCAAAGACGGGAATAAAGAAACTCAAGATATATGCCAACCACGCAACAGCACCCATAATACACCTCCTTAACCTCTTTAGTTTTTGCCGGCTGCCTGCAAGCAGCACCGTTGGCACAACTTAACTGTAAATAATATAGCCTACCTAGGAAGCATTGTCAATGCAACACTTGACATAATACCCTGGCGCTTCCAGAGTTGAGTACAACTCCATCGAATAGCGAGTAAGTATGTCGTAATCGTTGGATGGAAAAGCGTTGGTGAATGGAAGCATTTTCTATTGTGTGCTATTGTTGTAAACAAGTTGCTGTTTCCTCAGGCTCGATCTGAGTTAGAAATTTTTCTCTTATCAGAATTATCCTGTGTAATAGGAGTGCTTGGCATTTCTAAAAACCTTAGTTTATTGCTATAATGGCCAGTCGCGCAATGAGTTACTCTCTGGGTGTAGATATCGGTTCCGCAAGTGCCAAACTGGCACTTGTTGATGAAGATGGCAGGGCCGTCAGACTGGATACGGAAAGGGTAACCTCGGGGCATAAAGCTGCTGTCAACTCCCTTATTGCTCGATTGGGAGAACAATTCGATCTCGCTCAGATTAAAGGCTCCGGAGTAACGGGTTCGGGCAGATCAGTTATTCCTGCGGAGCTCAACTGGGCAGAATATAGTAGTTCACTCACCATCGCTTCGGGGATGGTTCATCGCTATCCTGATGCCAGAACCATCATACAGATTGGAGGACAGAGCTCTCTGATAGTAGAACTGGAGGATGGGTTGAAGAAGCCATGGAAAGTAGCATCCAATTCTCTGTGCGCTGCGGGTACGGGCAGATTTCTGGAACAGCAGGCATACAGAATGGGGATAACCATGGATGATTTTGCCAGGCTGGCTCTGCAGTGCAAAGTC
>CAZVCX010000052.1:0-2514 GCA_964626375.1 uncultured Dehalococcoidales bacterium
ATGATGGGCGGGGAATTCCAGTAGATATTCATAAGCAGACCGGCTCTTCAGCTTTGGAGGTGGTAATGACTAAATTACACGCTGGAGCTAAATTTGGAGGGCACGTTTACAGCATTTCCAGCGGCCTCCACGGAGTAGGAGCATCTGTGGTCAATGCCCTGTCCACATGGCTCAAGGCCAAAGTAAGGCGGCAGGGAAAACTTTACTACCAGGAATACAGAAAGGGCCTCCCCCTGAAAGAAGTAGAGGTTATCGACACATCCCAGGATACGGGCACATCGATAACCTTCATGGCAGACAAAGAGATCTTCGGAGATATCAATTACAACTTCGATACAGTTTGCCAGCGGATAAAGGAGCTGGCCTATTTAAATAAAGGCGTTGAAATAAACCTCAAGGATAAGCGAGATAGTCGAGAAAAGACCTTTTACTTTGAAGGTGGCATAGCCAGCTTTGTCAGACAGCTAAATAGAAACAGAACTCTCATTCACGATCATCCTCTCTACTTCACCGATAGGACAGACCACACGATCATAGAGGTAGCTCTACAATATACCACCAGTTTCACGGACTTTTCTCTATCATTTGCCAACTGTGTCAATACTAGAGATGGTGGTAGCCATGTCACTGGGCTCCGCTCAGCTTTAACCAGAGTTTTTAATGACTACGCACGCTCCAGCAAGTTATTAAAGGAAACCGACGCTGGTTTTACCGGCGAGGACGTACGCCAAGGATTAACTGCTGTAATCAGCGTGAGACTACCCCAACCTCAATTCGAGGGACAAACAAAAGTAAAACTGGGGAACCCTGAGATAAAGACCCAGGTGGAATCGATAGTAGCAAGCAGTCTATCTTTATATCTAGAACAGCATCCTACTGAAGCTAAAGCTATCATAACCAGATGCACCATTGCTGCCAAGGCGAGAGAAGCAGCGCATAGGGCTCGTGAGCTGGTCTTTAAGAAATCCGGGTTAGAAACCTCAACCCTGCCGGGTAAGTTAGCTGATTGCTCAGAAAAAGATCCTTCACTGTGCGAACTTTTCTTGGTTGAAGGAGATTCTGCTGGAGGTTCAGCCAAGCAGGGGCGCGATCGTCGCTATCAGGCTATTCTACCCCTGCGGGGGAAAATACTAAACGTGGAAAAGGCCTCCAAAGATAAAATTTTGGAACACGAAGAGATCAAGGCTATTATAATAGCGCTAAGAACAAATATCAACGAACACTTCAGCATCGATAAGCTGCGCTATGATAAGGTGATTATCATGACTGACGCTGACGTCGATGGAGCGCATATCCGCTCGCTGCTGCTAACTTTCTTCTACCGCCACATGCCAGAATTGATTGATCAGGATCACCTGTACATCGCCCAGCCTCCTCTATACCGCATTAAATCTGGTAAACAACACTTCTGGATCTACTCTGAAGAAGAAAAACAGGCAAAATTAGCTGAGTTGGACGGGAGCAAAGTTAATATCCAGCGTTACAAAGGGCTGGGAGAGATGAGCCCAGAACAACTATGGCAAACTACCATGAGTTCTACTTCCAGGACCCTCTATAAGGTTGAAGTGCAGGATGCGATAACTGCTGACCAGACCTTCCATATGCTAATGGGAAGCGAGGTGCCCCCTCGTAAGTCATTTATCCAGAGCCATGCTCGGTATGTAAGAAACCTAGATGTTTAGCACATACTTACCAGTATACAGATTGTGCTCTGCAATATATTCTGATACTGTATCGGGAACCAGATAGCGAATAGAAGCCCCTTTGGTTACTCGGCGGCGAATGTTCGAGGAGCTAATTTCAAGTAGCGGCATGTGAATCTGTACGATATTGTCCTCCACTCCTGATAATGTCATCTCCAGGAAACCTAGATCGACGTCAGTACCAGATCTCGGCGCTACTACCAGGCGACATAGCTGTATTAACCGTTGCGGCTCCTTCCACAGAGGAAGCGTGGTTAATGTGTCGTAGCCCAGAATAAAGAAGAGATTCACCTCTACTCCCCGTTGCTCTTTAAGTGCTATCAGAGTATCTACAGTGTAAGAAGGACCTTCATGTTCTATCTCCAGTGTACATATCTTAAAATGCGGATTACTGGAAATGGCCCTCTCCACCATCTCTTGACGATGCACTATGGGCGTGACATCATGAGGGAGTTTAAATCTTGGCTGCCCCGCAGGAACAAAAAGAACTTCACTCAGTCCCAGATATATTCTTGCCTCTTCAGCCAAAACGAGGTGCCCCATATGAATGGGATCAAATGTTCCACCAAGAATACCTATATTCACTGCTTCACCTCTGGGGTCTGGGATGAAATACCACTATCGGAGACGACTGCTCTTCCTCTGACATTTGCTCGGCTCCCAGAATCATTTCTCTAACCTTTAATAACAAATCCTGAACACCCTTTCCGGTATCTGCTGCAATGTATAAGAGCGGTACTTCAAGCGATTCAAGCCTTCGCTTTATTTCCAGCAGACGTCTCTGTACCTGTAACATATCTATCTTATTGAT
>CAZVCX010000053.1:0-5280 GCA_964626375.1 uncultured Dehalococcoidales bacterium
CCGCGATAGAGCCATTACGATACTCGACCTATCGACTGGGTGTATATCATGTACGACGTGAATGGTGGATAAAACATCAAATGAAGCATCGGGTATATCCAGCTCCCTTATGTCGCCCGATAAACATTCAACGTTGGAGTACTTCTCCAACCTTTTTCTGGCTTTAGCAATCCAGTAACTTGATATATCAACGCATGTTAGATGCCCTCCTTTGCTGACAAGATCAACCAGGCATCGTGAGCTGGCGCCACCTCCACATCCAAAGTCGAGAACTCTCTCATTTCCTTTCAATTCGAATGTCTGAAAATATGAATTGTAGAAGAGAGGTCCTCCCAGAAGACCTTTAATTCCATCTTCCAGAATGAACAGAACGGAAGGATGTTCAAAGTCATGTTCTTGAAACTCAGACTTATGCAAAACCAGCCTCCTTTTATCCAAACGACGGGTAAATATTACGCGATCTGCTACGGAATTGGTTTGAATCGAGGCAAGCTAAAATCATCCGTTATATTCTCCCATGTAACTTCCACGGGCATATCACATTCTATCTGGTCAGGTTCACAGCCGACTATATTGGTTAATATATGTGGCCCCTCCTGCAACGCCACGATGGCAGTTACATAAGGAATCTTTTCAACAAAAGCCTCGTGATAGGCTTGGTGAAAAATAGCAAACGTATGGACTTTCCCCTTGCCAGAGGCTGTAATCCACTCCGCTTTCTCCGAGTAGCAGACGGGACAGATGAGAGACGGTGGCCAGCGTACATGGCCACACATGCCACATTTCTGGAACCGCAGGAGGTGCTGCCGACAACCTTGCCAGAAGGGCTCAGTATCTGCATCCGGTCGGGGTAAGGGCTTTTCATATGCCACTGTTACAACCTCCTCAATATGGCACAGGCATGAGTTTGCAAGATTCCGCCATTGTCGCTGCACAATACTATTTTAGGATCTTTGGTTTTCGTTACAGAACCCAGCTGCCTCTCCCCACAGCGCCCCATTATTTGCATAGCGCCTTCAGTCAAAGGAGTGAGACCCATAAAATAGGCTTCGGCCAGCAGCCCGCCCGAAGTATTGACCGGCAAACTTCCACCAGGGGCAATTCTACCTCCTCTAAACCACTCTTCGCCTTCCCCCAGCTGGAAGAAACCATAGTCCTGCAGAGTAATTTCTACAGTATAAGTAAAACAGTCATAAATCTCGCAGGCATCGACTTCAGCGGGGGTTATTTCAGCCATCTGGAACGCGGTTTCACCGGCTATCCTGGCCCCCGTGGATCTTGCCATGTAATTCAGCTGGTCAATATAATGCGATGGGTTATGCTGGCCCACTCCCATGATAACAGCGGGACGGTGCCTCAAATCCCGTGCGCGCTCGACAGAAGTTATTACGCAGGCACGGCCACCATCGCTGATCAAACAACAATCGCTCAGTCTAAATGGCTCAACCACCCACCTGGACTTATAGTAGTCATCGAAAGTTAGCGGGCGTTGGTACATCATTGCCCGTGGATTCAGATTGGCCCACCTTCTCTGCCCCACCGCAATCTCTTTCCATGTCTCAGGCCCCGTCCCGAACTCATACATGGCTCGCCGCGCCACCATAGCGTAGTCGGCGGGCGCACCAAAGTGTCCGAAAACTTCATTATAGCCATCGCTTTCAGCAAAGGTGCGACCCGCCGACAGCGCATTATCCGCATAGACCACGACAACATAGTTGCAGAGCCCCATCTCCAGAGCTCCAAGAGCATGTTCCAGGTGAGAGCGGGCACAATTGGCCTCCTGGCTTAGAAGTCTGGGAGATAATCCCAAATGTTGGGCTACTCGATAGGGAGTTACTTCCGGCTCGCCCGCCAATGAAGGCAAATGACGATAGCATATGAGACCATCGATGTCCTCTCTTTTCAAACCAGCATCCTGGATGGCGTTAGCGCATGCCTCGACATAAAAGCTAAGAGCTGTCCTGCCGGGGACTCTCCCCTGTGGAGTGTAACCGATACCAACTATGGCATACTTATCCTTTAAACTCGCCAGACCATCCGCCTGCCTTATAGCCATATCAACACCCTGGGACCAGCTATAAATATTCAAAGAGCTACCTGAAAAAATCTAAGCTCATTTTACACTTCCACACCTTTAGCATCAATGAGAGATGAAGGGCGAAAGGCTAATCAACGCTGACCGGTCGATATTTCCCCGCGTTATATAGCCTCGGGAAGAAAACTTTGCGGGTCTCCTCAAGTGCAAATAGCCCCCCAGCAGCCAGTACTACGATACCCCAGTCGCGCAGGGATAGAGAAAAAGTATGAAAAGCCTTTTGCATGAAAGGCACGTAAACTACAACCAGCTGCAGTATAACAGCAACGCCGATAGCTACTGCCAGGGCGCGGTTACGGAAGATGCCCAACTTGAAAACCGTGTGTTCATCAGAGCGAGCGCTGAAAGCCATCAGCCACTCAAAGGCCACGATAGCGCAGAACGCCAGCGTCCGAGCCTCTTCAATGCTCATCCTGGCTTCCGCCCAGCGGAAAATGAGGAAAGTTCCTAGACCTATCAAGACCGCCATCACCAGTATCCGGAACAGTAAACCAGGATATATAATTCCAATGCTGGGATGGCGAGGCGGGTGCTTGAGCTCATCACCAAATTTAGGCTCCAATCCCAAAGGAATATCCCCTGCCGTATCCGTCACCAGATTTACCCACAGAATCTGTACTGCCAGCAAGGGCGATTGCCCGATGAAAACCAGAGCCAGTATCAGGGTTACGATTTCGCTCAAATTCGTATTTAGCGTATAGAAAAGAACGTTTCTCAGCCGGGTAAAAATAGCCCTTCCTTCATCTACCGCCGCCACTACAGAAGCAAAGTTATCATCTGCCAAGACCATATCGCTGGCATCCTTGGCAACATCCGTGCCGGCAATGCCCATGGCGACGCCAATATCGGCCGCTTTTAGCGCAGGAGCATCGTTAACTCCGTCTCCCGTCATAGAAACGATCTCCCCTCGGGCTTTGAGCGCGTTCACTATGCGCAGTTTGTGCAATGGCTCGATGCGGGCAAAAACCGAGATGCTTTCGATCTCCGCAGCCAGCTCTTCATCGCTCATCGCCTGCAGCTCTATACCCGTTACCGCCTTGCCAGCGGGGAGATTCACCTGGCGAGCTACGGATTCCGCCGTTATCTTGTTGTCACCGGTGATCATCTTCACCTTTATGCCAGCCTGCCGGCACAGGGCAATTGCCTCTTTGGCCTCCTGCCGAGGAGGGTCAGACATACCAGCCAGGCCAATAAATATCAGGCCATCCTGGACATCCTCATCGGTTAAGCCTGCCTTCTCTCCATCAAAATCCCGGTAGGCCAGAGCAATTACCCTCAGGGCATCCTTGCCCATATTAACGGCTGCATCGGCTATATGACTGCGATGAGCTTCCGTCATATCTATTATCTGGCCATGGCTCATCATATGCTTGCTATAGGAGAGAATTTTTTCCGGAGAACCTTTAATAAAGGCAGTCATATGCTCCGCACGAGAATGCAGCGTAGCCATGTAATGTAGAGTAACCATATATTGCTTTTCACTGGCAAAGGGAAGCTCGTCTTTTCTGGGATAAGTCTTCTGTAAATCATTTTTGTGCAACTCCGCTTTGGCAGCTGCTACCACCAGCGCTCCCTCAGTAGGATCACCAAATATATCACTTTTTCCACTCTCCCCCGTTATAGAGGCATCGTTACACAAGGCCCCTGCGCGTAGCAACAAGGCAAGATGTGCATCTTCTTTAGCGTTGATCTTTTTTCCCTCCTCGATAAAATCGCCGGTCGGCCGATAACCTTCACCTGTAACTTCAACATATCTATCACCTGCATAGAGCCTGCGAACAGTCATCTGGTTCAAGGTTAACGTACCTGTCTTATCGGAACAAATGACCGTGGCCGAACCCAGAGTTTCCACGGCCACCAGCTTGCGAACGATGGCATTGCGACGGGCCATAGCTCGCATGCCGATAGCAAGCACGATAGTGACTACCGCCGGCAGGCCTTCAGGAATGGCTGCAACAGCGGCTGCGATCGCCAGCATGAACAGGTCAAACAGCTCCATCCCATGCATCAGCCCAACTACCACCAGAAGAGCACAGGCCCCGAGAAAAATAAAAACCAGGTAGCGGCTTAACTTCTTGATATTCTTCTGTAGAGGCGTTGCTTCCTGCTGCACTTCCTCAAGACCGGTAGCTATCTTTCCGATTTCAGTTTTCATTCCGGTAAGTACTGCTATACCTGTAGCCCGCCCCGCTGTAACAATGGTACTCATAAAGAGCATATTAACTCTTTCAACAACAATAGCATCCTCTGGCACCTGAGCAACTTGTTTTTCCACCGGAACTGACTCTCCTGTCAGCGCAGATTCGTTGACTTTTAAATTAACGCTTTCCAGTAACCTGACATCCGCAGGAACTTTATCACCGCTTTCGAAAAGTAAGATATCGCCAGGTACGATTTCCCGTGCAGGTACGACCTCAACTCTACCATCGCGCCTTACCTTGGCTTTTGGCGCCGCCATCTTCAGCAACGAATCCATCGCTTTCTCAGCTTGACTTTCCTGGAGCGTCCCAATAGCAGCGTTGAGAATAATCACTCCGAAGATAACGATGGCATCGATAAAGTGCTCTTCGCCGGTAAAGAACTGCGATACCAGGGAAATAATGCCAGCGGCCAGCAAAACATATATTAGAGGGCTTAGAAATTGCTGCAAAAAGACCCTAATCAGAGGCAGCTTCTTCTTGCCAACTAGCTCGTTCGCTCCATATTGGGCCAGCCTCTTCTCAGCTTCTTCAGCAGCAAGACCTTCTTCGCAGGAGTTTGTTTTTAACAGCACTTCTTCCAGCGTCTGACTGTGCCAGAGTAATGGCGTATTTTCTATCGACATCGTTTTCCCTGCCACAATTGCGCAATGCCAGCCAGCAAATTTACTGAAGACAATAGAGACTCCTTAATATTAACTCCTCCTGAATTATACATCGAATAACTCTATTGGAAAGACAAAGCAACAGGCAGTATTTACCTGTAAACCTTGCAGAGCAGCGCTCTCAATGGCCAGCCACCGCTTATTTCGTTGCAATGATCGGGGTCATCTTCGGTAACTACGTTAATATTAGATATCCACAGGCCACGCAATGACGGATCCTCTACCTTCATCTCGGGGAACCACCACCCATGCTCGGCATGAACCACTCCAGGTGCAATCCCATTCGAAAGTTGGCATTTCTGCTTGACCCGACCTCGCGGTG
>CAZVCX010000054.1:0-6022 GCA_964626375.1 uncultured Dehalococcoidales bacterium
ACCGCCGGACTGGCCGAACTGGCATAACCGTAATTTAATCCTGCAATTACCACGCACAGGATAATATAAATCCACAAAATGGATTTTAAGACGCCAACCTCTACAGATTGATCTTTACCTATTGTTTGCCTCCGTCATTCCGGAAGGTACAGTAAGAGCTTCAGGTCCCACTATAGAACACTACAAGCAAAAGTGCACCATGAGTAGCATATTATACTGAGAAAAAGCTGCTCCTCCTCGTAATTGGGGCTCGTTGTAGCTCTTTATCAAGCTCAAGCCAGTAGACCTGGAAGCCAAAGAGAAAGTGAAGGGAACAACATAACTAAAATCCAGACAAAGAGTTGCATAGCAATGAATGGCGGTGCTGAACGCCAGACCTGTGCTGTATTTATGCCCAGTTCTGCTGGAGCAACTCCCCTGACCATAATCAAAGCCCAACCAAAAGGAGGCGTGAGATAAGCGATCTCCATGTTAATGATAAAGACCATGGCAAACCATATGGGATCGAAGCCCAGGGAAATTGCAATAGGGCAAAATACCGGAGCAGCGATTACCACTGTAGCAAAGTCATCCATAAACATACCCAGTATGATGAGAATTACCTGCATTCCTATGAGAACCACCCAGGGGCTAACTGGCAGCGCTACAACTATGTCAAGTATTAAATTCTGGGCTCCAACACTGGTAAAAAAGACGCGGAAGAGATTAGCGGCAATCATAATCCACATAACCATACCCGTAAGCATGAGGGTTGACCTGCACGATTTTTTGATCATATTCCAGCTGACTGTACGATTGATGAAACAGCAAAGCAAAGCGCCTGTAGCTCCGAAGGCAGCAGCTTCAGTAGGAGTAGCAATGCCACGGAATATCGCTCCCAGCATTATAAACACCAACGCAGCGGGAAGAATCACTGCTTTAAGTGAAACCCACCTGATCTTCCAGGTCACTTGCTCAGTGACCTTAGGAGCCAGATTAGGTTGTAATCTACACCTTATCACTATATAGAGCACATATGAAATTGCCAGCATCAGCCCTGGAATAATGCCAGCCATGAAGAGTTTCCCTATTGACAACCGCGTAATGTAGCCGAAAAGTATCATAATGATGCTGGGAGGAATGATGTCTCCCAGAACTCCACCAGCCATCACACTACCCAGAGCCAAGGATTTATCGTAGTTGCGCTTAAACATGGCTGGTATCGCTATCAGGCTCATGGTTATGATCCCCGGGCCAAATCCTCCGCACATAGCAAGGGCAGTAGATACCAGGACCGTTACTATCGCCAGACTACCTCTTATGCCCGAAAGCCAGTAGCTTAACGACTGAAATAGACGATCAGCTATGCCCGACTCGATTAGCAAGTTCGCCATTAAGACGAACATGGGAATCGCCAGTAGAGTCATGCTCGTTATCTGCTGAAAGGTAGTGGTTGCCAGGGTATACAATGCATTCGTCCCTCCTATCCAAAAGGTGAGGACGATGCTAACGCCACCGATAGCAAATACAGCAGGCACTCCAAAAAACAAGAGCAGCGCCATACCGCCGAACAGCAAAACCGTGATTAGCTCTATGCCCATCAATAAACCCCCGTAGATAAGAGAACAACTTTACTTACAATAACAACACCCCTTCATGCAGATCTCTCAGGAGCTATGCCTTCCGCCAACTCCCATTTGTAACCGTAGCAACACGATTTAGCTCTATGCATCCTTGTCGATGGTAATTTCTACTGTTTTTGCTACCCGGTCTTTATTACCAGTCCGCCTATCTCCTAACTCACGCCAGAAACTGGCCAACCCCTGAAGCAATAACAGAAATGCAGCTATTGGTATAAGCGTCTTCAAGGGATAAACAGGAAAATGGAGAGTCCCTCGGAGACTCTCCATATTCCCAATCGACATTGCTGCCATCTCATATCCCTGCCACACAAGCAAGCCAACGAATGTGAAGAAGCAAACTATGGTCAGCAAGCTACTTACCAGCTTTAGCCTGGGCCCAAAGCGCTCGTAGAGCACCTCAACTCTTATATGCTGGCCATAGAGCAAAGCATATGCTCCACCGAAAAGCGCCAGAACTCCAAAGAGATGTGTACTTAATGTCCATGCCCAACTGGTCGGATTGTCGAAAACATATCTGGATACCACCTCGATGAAGATTATGAGCATAACGGCCAACGCTACCAGACTGATGGTATTCCCCACCTTTTCGGTAATGGCATCGACCAGCTTGATGAACCTGTTTCCGTTACTCATTTAAAAGGTGCTTGCTATATTCCCCTGAATTCTTTTATCAGCTCGATTAGCTTAGCAGATGCCTCACTTTCAGCAGCCGCCTGATCCCATATTTCATAAGCTGCTTCATCAGCTGCATGCTGAAATTCTTCATCCATCAAGGACTCAATAATCTCTCCTGCAGCAACCTTCTGCTGAATTATCGCCTCCTGTTCAGCAAAGCGATCGTTGACCTCATAGAAGTAATCCTCCATAGCGCCGGTCAAAGCTTCCTTCAGATCCTCAGGAAGCTCATTCCACGAATCCATGTTTACCAGCGTGTCTTGTATCATATTGGTTACCTGGCCCTCATTGCTAACCCAGTACGGAGCTACGCTCTGCCAACCAAAACCAGTTATGGCACTTGAATCCCAGGCCACAGCATCGATGGTCCCCAGCCTCAGCGACATCTCCATTTCGCTTGCAGGCAGCATCTCCACCGGCACCCACCCCAACATGGAGCGCCACTGAGACATATAGCCACCGAGATCAGCTATTTTAAGTCCTGCTATATCGTCAAGAGTATGGACCTCCTGAGTGGAAAGGACGCACGCGCCCGCACCAGTATACATGTCAAGCCAGTACAAGTTTTGCTTGGCAAATTCCTCGCGAAGTATGTCTACTACTTCAGTATTAAAGATAAACTCACGCTGTGCAAGAGCTCCCTCTTCAGCTGAAAGTTCAAGATTCCATATTCGAGGCACACTACCAAATAAGACATCACCACAGGGAACTACCATAGACCAGATAGCACCGCCGCCATGTGCCATATCTAGAGTCCCCCTCGAGCAGGCGGGAAGCACCTCCGGTAGTGGTACTATCTCCGGTTCTGCAAAAACTTCAATCTTCAGCCGTCCATCGCTCCTTTCATATGCACGTTCAGCCATAAATGTCAGCGCCTCCATGCCTATATCTCCATGTGCCCAGGTAGATTGTACCTTCCACTCATATACCTCGGCTGTTGGTGATGGTTGGGGTGATGGCGTGGGGCTTGTAGTTGGCTCAGGCTGTGCTGTACAACCGACAAACATTGCCAAACTACCCAGCAAGACAATCAATACCAACGAAGAAAATAACCGTATTCTCTGGATTTTCATATTTACCCTCCTTTTTTGACATCCTCATACTGCGTCACAAAAATCACACAGTGTTAACGCTCCCAAAATATAACCTATCTATTTCACCTCCCTTTTCCCTAGAATTTCTCCATGCTATATTTGTTTTCACTATATGGATAGGGTAAAGCCATTGTCTGAAAGCAACTAAAATCCAATTCGTAATCGTACCAATCTGGAAATGCTGCCTTCAGTTCATCCATCATCTTCCTACGTTCATCAAACGCCATGTCTTTGAGGCTATACCTCCCTCCATATTTGAGCCGCAAATCTTGAAAGAGGGTAAGCCACTTTTCCATCGAATCATATATTTCCGGCCCGCATATGGGGCCGTGTCCAGGAACAATGGTTTTGGCATCAAATTTGTCCCGCATCCAATCAATTATCCTCAGCCAGTGACCATCGCGTTCCAGGTCATTCCAGGGATGCCACTTGTTATATATGACATCATTGCCAAGCAATATTTTCAGCTCCGGGATATAGACGATGGTGTGTTCCATATCATCGGCTGGACCGGTAGCATATAACTGCAGAGTAAAATCTCCGGCATCAATTACCTTTTCCTTCTCAAAGGTATCGGTGGGCTCTATAACCCGCGTGAACGTTTCGGCCGCAAGGTTATCCGTCATCAAGCACCACCGGACATTCGCTTCTCCCATAACATGGATGTAATCTGCTGTCATCTTTGCCATCAAAATAGGCGCCTTGGGAGCCACTTCGCGGAAGAAGTCCAGCGAGCCCCAGTGGTCAGGATGACCATGAGAAATAATGAACTGTGAGATGTTACCGGAGGTATACTTTTTAATCTGCTCCCAGAGAGCCTTACCATCCTTGTTGAGAACGGGAACATCATAGACAACTACACCTAGCTTCTTAGTTTCAAAAAAAATGTGATTGGACCAATTTAACGTTTCCAGCGGCGTGGTATATACATACAGCCCACCATCGAGCATCTGTACCTCTGCCATTGTCACCTCCCTCGAGCGAACCTCTTGTCAGAGATCCCGCTCATAAATTCACATCTATAGATTTACTGGTCCCATGAAGTGAATTATTCGTTTCTTTATCTTCTCATTCTTTATATGCCGTTTCCGCGCGCCCGCTGACCTCCATCTATATATATGGTCTCTCCACTGATGAAGTTGGATGCATCCGATGCAAGATATAATGCCAGAAGAGCCACTTCTCTCGTTTGACCAAACCGACCAGTAGGAATGTACTTAAGCATAAAGTCCCTCAACCCTGGCTTCTGCAACACCTCTTCACTCATCTCGGTAAGAATAGTTCCAGGGCCAATGGCATTTACACAGATATTGAATGGAGCCCATTCCGAAGACAGACACCGGGTAAACGCACTGAGCCCGGCCTTGCTGGCACAATAAGCAGAAAAATACGGAGGACCTAAATCAGCGCTGTTAGAACTGATGCTTATGACTTTGCCCTTCTTCTGCTTCATCATGTAAGGCGCAATAGCTTGAGCGAAGAGAAAAGCGCTTGTCAGGTTGGTATCTATAACTTTGCGCCACTCTTCTTCGGTCAACTGTATATCCCAGCTATCTGCCATTTCCCACTCGGGCAACTTCTTCTCTCTCATCTCGGGAACAAACGCAATGGGTTTGAGAAGATCGATGCCGGCGTTGTTAACCATTATATCGATCTTCCCAAACTCCGAAACAGTCTTTTCTACAACATTTCTCACCTGGTCTGACCTGCTCACATCTGCAGGAATAACCAGAGCTTTACGCCCCAACTGGCGAACTTCATCAGCGGTTTCCTCTATTTGTTTTACCGTCCGGGCGGCCACGGTAACATTGGCCCCCGCCTCGGCCAGAGTAACAGCGATGCTCTTGCCAATACCTCTGCCAGCTCCCGTTACTATTGCTACCTTGCCCTCAACACTATACTCTATAGGGAGCACCTTTCATCTCCATATTATCTCCTCGTTATACCGACTCTTACTCCCATAAATCTTTGGTCAAATCATCCAGCCCAAGATCTATCATCGTTCTTCGATAAGGCTTCCCTGTCTTTAGATCCCATCCCAGCGCCGCGAAACAGTGTGTTTTCAGAGCATCTATATCAACCTTTACCCCGGCATTGGGCCCACTGGAAGCAGCCAGCACCGTGCGCGCCGGTAGCTGGAACTCATTGGGAGTTAATCCTTCGCGGACGTTGAAGGCCTGCCGCAACGTAAGTATCCGATGACCGGCATTGAGCCCTTCTGCCCAGGTGAAATCCCATCCTGTCACTGCAGCGACAAATTCCGCCACTGGTACCCCTGGATTAAACACCGTTGTTAAAGAACACATTCCTGCAGAGCTGATAAATTCGAAAAACTCAAACCCCATTTTATGCAGTGGGCCTTTAGCTGCATAATCACCGTGCAGGGCTACCTGCGGTGCCTGCAACGCGGGATCAAATCCCAGAGGAACGCCCATGTCCAGCATCATTGCCGCATCGCTGAAACAGTGGTTACTTGCTTCTGCATCAACGAGGTAGCCACTAGCACGAGCGGGCCAGTTTCGAGTGTCATGCATGGGAAGCTCTCGTCCGTGAACGTGCACGGCATATTCCTGAGAGCCCTTGCCAATTTGCTCCGCTGCTTTCTTAACGCCATCAGCAAGTACAGCACCG
>CAZVCX010000055.1:0-2625 GCA_964626375.1 uncultured Dehalococcoidales bacterium
GTGTCGGTCACTATACAACCTTTATTAAGGTGCCGAGCTATATCGAACATAATTTGCCTTATTGTGAGTATAGGTGTACAAATGATAACGATGTCGGCATCTTTCAATGCAGCTTCGAAGCTTGATTCTGCTCTGTCTATGGCCCCCATCTCCAGCGCAGCTACGGCAACTTGCTGGCGACGTACATAGCCCACCACTTCATAGGGAAGGGCTCTCTGTTGTTTTAGAGCAAGCCCGATGGAGCCACCTATAAGACCGAGCCCAATGATGGCAACTTGCATCCTCTTATTATATCATGCGCTCTGATTTGTTCGTGTTTCTGCTTAAGGAGCTCACTGTGAATAGGAGGATAGAACTTACCGCAAAGCCTATCAGGCCGAAGTCTTCTTTTAGAGGGATGTCGAGGCCAGGTATTTTCCCCAGTAATCCTATCAATCCACCGCCTGCAAGAGCAGCCATGGCTCCATTTGGAGTTACCTTTAATTTGTCTTTGTAAAAGCCAGCAATTATGGGCACAACCAGGCCACATGAAAAGACAGTATAAGCGAAAAGGAGAGAAGAAATTACGCCTTTTATAGCTATGGCTAATCCTAGAGCAAGCAAACCAAGTAAAAGGATGTTAAGGCGCGTAATCAGAATGGTCCTTTTCTCATCGATTGCGGGATGAAAACGCTTTACTATGTCTTGGGTCAGGATAACTCCCTGGCTCAGTAGACAGGTGTCTGCTGAAGACATTAACGCTGCTATCAGCGCTGCGAGTACTAATCCTCCTAAGAAAGGAGTGAAAGATGTGTTAATTACATGTGGGAAGGCCATCTCTGGAGATATTTGAGGGTAGAGAATTCTGGCACCCATTCCTATTAGGGTTATGGCAATAGCCAGAGGTATGAAGATAAAGGCAGAAAGGAATGTAGCCCTCTGGGCCGTCTTTGCTTCTCTGGCGGAGAACAGGCGCGTATATATATCTGGGCCCACAACATAGGTTGCGCCCACGAGAATTAGAATGGATAACAAAGTCTTGAAATTGAAGTTGGGACTCAAGGGGAAGGAGAAGTATTCCCATGGCAGAGAGGTTTGTATTCCATTTATGCCGCCTACGCGAATGAAAACCAGCGTCAGTGTTATAAAGACGCCGATGAGAAGTATCGCGGATTGAAAGAAATCGGTGCGGATGAGGGAGTACTGCCCTGCGAGAATGGTGTAGGTGACGAAAACAGCAGTGAAAATGATCATCCAAAGCGTCATAGAGCCCATCCCTGTTATAGAAAGGATTTTACCGGCAGCAACAATTTGGCCTGCCACCACTCCTATCCAGGCTATAACGATCAGAATAGAGGCAGAAATGCCTAGGCGTCGACCGTACTGTTTCTCTGCTAGTTCTGGCAGGGTATAAAGGGCAGCGCTTCTCACCTTTTTTGAGAAGAAGAGCCCCAGTACCAGTAGGCCAGCAGATCCTGCGATTAGCCACCATGCGCCCGTAAGCCCCTGTTTAAATCCCAATCCTGCCATGCCTATCGTTGCTGAACCTCCGATGGCTGTAGCTATTAGTGATCCAGTGATGAAGGGTAAAGATCCTCTCCGCTGGGCGACGAAGAAGCTGTCTTGGTCTGCTGCCTTTTTGCGCATTCCCAGCCCTATGCCCAGCATAGCTAGTGCGTAGATGGCGATGATGATCAACTGTGTCATTGGTTCTATCTGAGATGTATACAATCTCCAGCGAAAACGTGTCGCAGGGTGCTGTCTTCCTTTCTTACTATGAGTGCTCCATAACCGTCGATGTCGATTGCCCTTCCTGCTATAGTCTCGCCTGATGTTGTAATTCGGACTTTCCTGTTTAGGGTGGAGGAGAGTTCCCGCCATTCCTCAAGCAATTCCGCCTCGGTTAATAGAGTTTGCATTTCTGCTATCCCTCTGAGCACGGAACTACATAATTCCTTTCTGGAGATCTCCTTCCCCATCAATTCTCTTAGTGAAATAGCATTTTCTTCATATCTGGAGATGATGGTATTAGCGTTCAGACCTATTCCTAAGTTAATATAGTTTACCCTGTCCATTTCGGCGTTAATCTCAGCCAGTATGCCGCAAACTTTTTTGCCTCCGATGAGAACATCATTGGGCCATTTCAATTCTGCCTTCAAGTTAAAGAGATCCTTGATAGTTCTAGCTATGGTTACTGCGGCCATGAGGTTTATCCGGGGAGCATATGCTGGGGTGATCTGTGGTCTAAGGATGATGCTCAGGTAAATGCCCCCCTCGTAAGAGCGCCATTCTCTATCTAGCCTGCCTCTGCCGTGAGATTGGCTCTCTGCAATGATAATTGTTCCCTCTGCCGCTCCGTTTCTGGCTAGATCCCAGGCGATGCCCATGGTGGAAGTGATCTCCCTAAAATGATGAATTCTGTGCTCCATTCCGGGGAACTCGCATGGTAGTAACAGATCAGGAGAGGACTTTAGGCGGTATCCTGTGGGAGATGATTCTATGCTATAATCGTTCTGGCGCAGGTAGTCTATATGCTTCCAGATGGCAACTCTGGAAATGCCCAGCTGATGGCTCAGTGCTTCTCCTGAGATGTAGCCAGTACTCCCCTTAAGCGCCTCCAGAATAGCTGTTCTCGGCTGGTTAACC